>NZ_DATGBO010000084.1:0-5351 GCF_035312645.1 Arenimonas sp. | reverse complement strand
GCGACCGCGCTGTTTCCCGAAGGCGGCGAGCCGGTGATCGAAGGCCCAGCCCTGGTCGAAGCCGTGTTCCGCTGCGCGCTCTGGCGCTGGTTCGGCGTGCTGTTCTGGTTTCTGTTGCTGGGTGCGGCCGGCGCCATTCTCTATCGCCTCGTTTCGCTCAGTGCACAGGGCGAAGCGCAGCGGACGCTGCCGCCGGCGCAGAGCAGCGCCGCCCGCGTGTTCATCGCCGTGCTCGATTGGCCGGTCGCGCAACTGATGACTTTCGGCCTGGCGCTGGCCGCGAATTTCGACAGCGTGCTCGCCGCTTGGCGCGACTGGCATGCCAACGGCGGCATCCGCCTGGACATCGGCTTTCTCGGCGCCGCTGCGCGCGCCAGCGTGGTGTGCGAACTGATCGAGGAAGACGCCTACGCCATCGACGGCCCCGCGCAGGCGCCGGCGTTGCTGGAACTGCGCGATGCGATGAGCCTGGTCTGGCGCGTGCTGCTGCTGTGGCTGGCCCTGATCGCGGTATTCGTGATCGCCGGCTTCGTTAAATAATCGCGCTGTCGCGATTGCCCGAATCGCATCCGTAGGAGCGGCGCAAGCCGCGATTTCTCCCGCCTGCGACGCGATTTGAAGAAATCGCGGCTTGCGCCGCTCCTACAGGGCGCGCTTCACCCCGGCCAGCCGCCCGGCGCCAGCCACGAGAACGGTGCCCAGGGCAGGTTGCGCAGCACGCCGAAACTCACCACCAGCACCAGCCAGAACAGCGGTCGCGTCAGCGGCAGTAATCCTGCTTCGGTCCAGCGCGGTAACCAGCCGTTGCTGCGCAGGCTCAACAGCAAAAGTATCGGCGCCGACACCACGAACAGCGCATTCATCGCCAGCGCGCGACCCAGGTCAAAATGCACCAGCGCATGCAGTGCTCGTGTCAGTCCGCAGCCCGGGCAATAGAGGCCGGTCAGAGCATGGAACATGCAGGGCGGAAACGGACTGCCGGCGACGTTGGGATCAAACGTGCGCAGCATCAAGACGCCGAAACCGACGAACGCTGCGATCAGTATCGCAACGCCCGCCTTCATCGCGCCCGACATCGGCGCGGCAGCGATCAATGCTGCTTGGCCTGCTCGATCTGGCGCAGCAGTTCCGCGTATTGCGCACCGCCGCCGTGAAGAATCGAGAAGGCGGTCCACAACAGGCCGAGGATGCATAGGCCGGTGGTCACCCAGCACCAGATCTTCGCGTTGTCCGAGGCCTTGCGCGCGCCGTCGAAATCACCGGCGGCGAGTTTGCTGTTGACCTGCGTGGAAAACACGATGGCGACGATGCCCGGAATGGTGCCGATGACGCAGCACAGGCACAGCGACAGCACGGCCGCGACGATCGACCAGGCGAGGTAGTTGGGGATTGCCGGTGCTTCCATGGGAGGCGGCGGCATGTTCATTGGGGGCGGAACGCTCATGGCTCTTCTTCCTCGCAGTGGATGGATCGATTTGGCGGCAGTGATTCCGCGGCATCCTAGCAAAGTGGCGGCAGCGGCGGGTCGGACTTCAGGCAGCGTCGCCGCGCAGCGCGCGCACGGCGGTTTCCAGTGATTGCGCCGTTGCCTGCGCACCGTCCTGCGGTTCGCTGGCAACTACTTCCAGCGCCGCACGGAAGCGCCGCGGCAGGCGCAGGCGACGCAGGCGCGAATCGCGCTTGCTCCACATGCTCGACCACATGCCCTTGAGCGCCATCGGCACCACCGGCACCGTGCGCCGCGCCAGGATGCGTTCAACGCCGCTCTTGAACGCGGCGATCTCGCCGTCCGTGGTCAGCGCGCCTTCCGGGAAAATGCAGACCAGTTCGCCCTCGGCAAGCGCGGCGTCGACGTCGTCGAACGCTTTTTCCATCAGCGCCGGATCTTCGCGCGCGCCGGCGATCGGAATCGCGCGCGCGGCCTTGAAGATCCAGCCCGCGCCCGGCGTCTGGAAGATCTTGTAATACATCACGAAGCGGATCGGCCGCGGCACCGCGCTGCTCAGGATCAGCGCATCCATATAGCTGACGTGGTTGCATACCAGCAGCGCGGCACCTTCGTCGGGCACGTTGTCCTCGACGCCATCGACGCGCACCTTGTACAACAGCTTGACGTAGACCCAGGCCAGGAACCGCATCAGGAATTCCGGCACCAGGCTGAAGATGTAGATCGCCACGACCGCGTTCAGCACCGCGATCGCCAGATAGAACTGCGGGATGCTCCAATGCAGCACCTGTTGCGCGACGATGCCGAACACCGCCGCCGACACGATGAAGGCCGCGTTGAGAATGTTGTTGCCAGCGATCACGCGAGACAGTTCCGTCCGCGGCGTTCGGCTCTGCACCAGGGCGAACAGAGGCACCAGGAAGAAGCCGCCGAACACGCCGATCATCGCCAGATCGAACAGGATCCGCGTGCTGCCAGTGGCATGCAGGAAGCCGGCAAGATCCAGACCATGCAGCGCTGCTTGGCCAGTGCGCGCGAAGTACAGGTCGATGCAGAAAGCGCTGATGCCGAACGCGCCCAGCGGCACCAGGCCGATCTCGATCGTGCGCCCGGAAAGTTTTTCGCACAGCAGCGAACCGATGCCGGTGCCGATCGAAAACACGCCAAGCGCGAGCAGGTACAGCGCGCTGCCGCCACCCAGGTTCACTTCCGCGTAGCTGGGCAGTTGCGCGGTCAGCGCCGTGCCGAAAAACCAGAACCAGGAAATGCCCAGCACGGAATTGAACACCGCGCGCTGTTTCATGCACAGCCTGAAAGTGCGCCAGCTTTCGGTGAGCGGATTCCAGTTGATCTTCAGGTCGGGAGAGGTCGGCGGCGCCGGCGGAATGGCCCGTGAGGCGAAATAACCGACCAGTGCGATGCCCAGCACCGCAAGCGAAGCCAGCATCGGCCCGCGTCCCGGCACGCCCATCAAGCCGCCGCCTAGCATCATGCCGATCAGGATCGCCATCGCCGTGCCGGTCTCGACCAGGCCGTTGCCGCCGGTGAGTTCTTCCGGGTGCAGGGTCTGCGGCAGGATCGAATACTTGATCGGACCGAATACCGTCGAGTGCAGGCCCATCAGGAACAGCACCACCAGCAGCAGCGCCGTGTGATGCGAATAGAAACCGATGGCGGCGATCGCCATCGCGACGATCTCGAAGATTTTCACCGCACGGATGATGCGCGTCTTCTCGTATTTTTCCGCGAGCTGACCGGCGGTCGCGGAAAAGAAGAAGAACGGCAGGATGAACAGCGCCGGCGCGAGATTGGTGTACAGGGATTTCGCGCTCTCGCTCAATCCCATCTGGTAGGCGATCAACACCAAGGTGGCGTTGCGGAAGACGTTGTCGTTGAACGCGCCCAGCGATTGCGTGAGGAAAAACGGCAGGAAGCGGCGCTTGCCTAACAACGAAAACTGGTTATGGGCCATGGGGCTCCCCTGTGATGGCGGAAGCCTAACAAAATTCCCCGTAGGAGCCAGCTTGCTGGCGACTTAAAATTCCATATAGGAGCCAGCTTGCTGGCGACCTGGCGTTGTCGCCAGCAAGCTGGCTCCTACACGAGCGCGCTCAGCCGCGTTCGCGAGCGATCGCACGCCAGCCGATGTCCTTGCGATGGAACTCGCCCTGCCAGTGCACCTGCGCTGCCGCGGCGTACGCGCGGTGCTGCGCATCGATCACGCTGTCGCCAAGCGCACAGGCGCAGAGCACGCGGCCACCGGAGGTGACCACTTCATCGCCGACCAGCGTCGTGCCGGCATGGAAAATCTTGCTGTGCTCGGGCATCTCGGCATCGAGGCCATGGATCGCATCGCCGCTGCGCGGCGTGCCCGGATAATTTTCCGCCGCCATCACCACGCCCAGCGACGGCCGCGCATCCCAGTCGGCGCTGGTCTCATGCAAGCGCTCCGCCAGCGCTGCCTCGACCAGATCGAGAAGATCGGAATTGAGCCGCAGCATCACCGGCTGCGTTTCCGGGTCACCGAAACGCACGTTGAACTCGATCACTTTCGCCGCGCCCTGTTTGTCGATCATCAGGCCGGCGTAGAGAAAACCGGTGAACGGATGGCCGTCGGCGATCATGCCTTGCACGGTCGGGTTGACGATCTCGCGCATCACCCGCGCATGCACTTCCGGCGTCACCACCGGCGCCGGCGAATACGCGCCCATGCCGCCGGTGTTCGGCCCGACATCGCCGTCGAACACGCGTTTGTGATCCTGGCTGGTCGCCATCGGCAGGGCGGTGGTGCCATCGACCATCGAGATGAAGCTCGCCTCCTCGCCGTCGAGAAATTCCTCGATCACCACGCGCGAGCCGGCGCTGCCGAACACGTTGTCGCCGAGCATGTCGGTGATCGCGTCCTCGGCCTCGGTCAGCGTCATCGCCACGACCACGCCCTTGCCGGCTGCGAGGCCATCGGCTTTGATCACGATCGGTGCGCCAACATCGCGGACGTGATCGAGCGCCAGTTCCATGTCCTCGAACACGGCGTAGTAGCCGGTGGGGATGCGGTGGCGGGCGAGAAAATCTTTGGCGAAGGCCTTGCTGCCTTCAAGCTGCGCGGCGTAACGCGTCGGCCCGAAGATGCGTTGCCCGGCGGCGCGAAACAGGTCAACAACGCCGAGCACCAGCGGCGCTTCCGGACCAACCACGGTAATCGCGATGTCTTCGGCGAGCGCGAGTTTGAGCAGATTTTCGATATCGGTCGCGGCGATCGCGACGTTGCGGCATTTTCCTTCGCGCGCGGTGCCCGCGTTGCCCGGCGCGACCAGGATTTCGCTGACCCGCGGCGATTGCGCGAGCTTCCAGGCGAGGGCGTGTTCGCGGCCGCCGGCACCGATGATCAGGAGTTTCATCTTGTTGTCCGTGTTCGGGCGGAAAGGCGGGCGGGTCATTGCGCTGAGAAGGTCGTGCACGGAGCACGCACTATGGCGAAGGCGGGTGTGTGCGACAGGTTTCGGCGCTGAGGGAAACTTCAAAAAATACCTTGCCGTCGGTATCGATGAAGCGCCGCGCCGCGCCGGCACCGTTGGCAAAGATCGTCTTCATCCGCGGGTTGTCGCAGAGCGAATTCATTTCGTTCTGTTCCAGTTCGCGAATGCGGCCCAGCGCGGCAAGGTTCTCGCGCGCCTGCTGCGCATGCACTTTGGTGCTGCGGATGGTGAAAACCAGCACGCGACGCTCGACCGCGACCTTCTCAAGAACCAGTCCCGGAGCGAATGGCTGCGGCAGCGCCTTCTGCATGTCCGCTGCGGTTTCCGCCAGCGCGTTGTCGACGGCGGCGGTGGCCGGATCCTTCCGGCTGACGACGAACAGGGTCAGCACCACGACCACGATCACGACAAGAATCGCCGGCAGCGCC
>NZ_DATGBO010000083.1:0-3268 GCF_035312645.1 Arenimonas sp. | reverse complement strand
TGCGTCTGGGCGTGGCGATCGGCGCGCTGTCGGCCTTGCTGGTGGCGATCTTCAGCGCGCTCAACAAACGCTTCATCGAACGCGCCGATGCCTACACCGTCACCTGCATCGAACTCGGAGCAGGCGCGATTTTCCTCACTGTGCTGGCGCCGCTGCTGCCGCACGTCGGACCGGCGTTCCCGCTGCCCGGCCTGCATGACGCCTGTTTGCTGTTGGTCCTCGCGCTCGTCTGCACGCTGCTGCCGTTCGTGCTGTCGCTGGTGGCGCTGCGCCAACTCACGGCGTTCAGCGCGCAACTCGCCGTAAATCTGGAGCCGGTCTACGCAATCGCGCTCGCGGTGCCGCTGCTGGGCGAACAGCACGAGCTCAGCCTGCGCTTCTATCTGGGCGTCGCGGTGATCCTGGCGGCGGTTTTCGCCCATCCGCTGCTGGTGCGTACCGCGCCTGCCAAGCCCGCCAATATCTGACCCCGGCGCTAAGGGTCCGGGCCAAGCGCCTGATGCCATTAATTTTATTTAATTTGGCAAAGTCGGTGAATTGATAGAATATAACATTGCAGCCGCCTGCCCCGGCCCGGATCTTCGTCCGTGTCAGGGTCCGGCGGCGACGGCGCCCCCTCGCCGGAACCCTTCATCTTTTCCCGGACGTGCCCATGCGCCAGACCCTGATTTCGCTTTGCCTGGTATCTGCGATCGCCTCGCCCGCGTTCGCTGCCGACAAGACGCCGCAGCAACGCATCAGCGAGCTCGAAGCCCGCGTCAAAACACTTGAGGCAAATGCCGAGGCCCTGCGCACGCAGGCCGCCGACGCCGTTGCCGCCGCAAAAGAAGCACGCGCCGCGATCGAGGAAATGAAAGCCGCGCCGCCCGCCACCGCCGTGGCCAGCGAGGCGCCGGCGGCCAATGAAGCCCCCGCCGAAGCACCGGCTCCCGAAACCGCCAGCGCCAATGGCAACGCTTTCAACCCCGCCATCAGCATCATTCTCAACGGCGCCTACGGCCATCATTCGCTCAATCCCAACCTGTATTCCCGCGCCGGCTTCCCGCTGGCCGGCGGCGCCGGTCCGGGTCCGCAGGGAATTTCGCTGGGCGAGAGCGAGGTGTCTTTCGCTGCCAATATCGACGACAAACTCTACGGCCAGCTGACGCTCACTGCCGAAGACGAAAACGGCGAAACCCACGTCGGCGTCGAGGAAGCCTTCATCGACACGACCACGCTGCCGCACGGTTTCAGCCTGCGCGCCGGCCGTTTCTATTCCAACATCGGCTACCTCAACAGCCATCACGCGCACACCGATTTCTTCTACGACCGTCCGCTCGCCTATCAGGCCTTCCTCGGCAACCAGTACGGCGATGACGGCGTGCAGCTGCGCTGGGTCGCGCCGACCGATCTGTTCCTGGAATTCGGCGGCGAAGTTTTCCGCGGCCAGAATTATCCGAGCGGCGGTGCCGCTCATGCTGGCGCCGGCGTGAAGACCTTGTTCGCGCATGCCGGCGGCGATGTCGGCGTGGAGAGCTCCTGGCTCGCGGGCGTGTCCATGCTCAAGGCCAACAGCGACAACACCGAGGACGGTTTCACCGGCGCGAGCAAGTTGTACATCGCCGATGCGACCTGGAAATGGGCACCGCAGGGCAATTTCAAAGATGGTGGCGTGACCCTACGCGGCGAGTACTTCCGCGAAAATCGCGATGGCCAGTTCACCGACACCGCCAATCCGATGCTCGACCAGCCTTGGGTCGGTACACGCAACGGCTACTACCTCGAAGGCGTATATCGCATCAACCGCAGTTGGGATGCCGGCTATCGTTACGACCACCTCAGCGCCGATCGCAGCGGCCCGTATGCCAGCAGTTACGATCCGGTGCGCAACAGCCTGATGCTGACCTGGCTCAACAGCGAATTCAGCCTGGTGCGCCTGCAATACAGCCAGGACAAACCCAATCCCACCGATATCGACAACATCCTGACCCTGCAATACCAGGTCAGCCTCGGCGCCCACGGCGCGCACAAATTCTAAGGACGCATCGATGAAACTTTTCCTGGCAAGCGTGCTCGCCCTTTCCGCCCTGGCCGCGACACCGGCGCACGCCAATCTCAAGGTGTTCGCCTGCGAACCCGAATGGGGCTCGCTGCTGCAAGAACTCGGCGGCGACAAACTCGATGTCGACGTCGCCACCTCCGCGCTGCAGGACGTGCACCAGATCGAAGCCAAGCCCAGCCTGATCGCGAAAGTGCGGCGCGCCGACCTCATCGTGTGTTCCGGCGCCGAGCTGGAAATCGGCTGGCTGCCACAACTGATCCGGCAATCGGGCAATCCGAAGATCGGCTCGGGCGCGGGATCGTTCATGGCCGCGAGCCAGGTGACGACGCTGGAAAAACCCACCGCGCTCGATCGCGCCAATGGCGACGTGCACCCGGAAGGAAATCCGCATCTGCAGATGGATCCCAACCGCATGCTGACGATCGCCAAAGCGCTGGACGCGCGCCTGGTGCAACTGGATCCGGCCAATGCCGCGACCTATCAGCAGCGTCTTGGCGATTTCTCCGCGCGCTGGAGCGCAGCGATCAAGCGCTGGACCGCGCAGGCCGCGCCACTCAAGGGCCGCAATATCGTCGTGCATCACAACAGCTGGATCTACCTGACCAACTGGCTGGGCATGCATGAGATCGGCTCGCTCGAACCCAAACCCGGCGTCCCGCCGACCAGTGCGCACCTGGTCAGCCTGATCGGCATCACCAAGAGTTCGAATACGCTCGCGATCGTGCGTACCGCCTATCAGGACTCGAAGCCCAGCGAATGGTTGTCCGATCACACGGACGTACCGGCCGTGAGCCTGCCCTTCACCGTTGGCGGCGATGCGCAATCGAAAGATCTGTTTGGTCTGTACGATTCGACGATCGCCAAATTGCTCGCCGCTGCCAAGGGAGCGAAACCGTGACGTTCGAAGGTCTCGACATCGCCATTCTCGGCCCGGCCTGCCTGGCCGGCCTGATCGTGTTGTCCACGCATGTGCCGCTCGGCAAGCAAGTGCTGTCGCGCGGCATCATCTTCATCGATCTCGCGATCGCCCAGATCGCCGCACTCGGCGTCATCCTTTCGCAGTTTCTCAATGTCGACGATTTTCTGGTGCAGCACCTCGGTGCCGGCATGTCCGGCTACGGCGTGCAGATCGTCGCGGTGGCGGCAGCGCTCGCCGGCGCCGGCCTGCTCGCATGGACCGATCGGCGTTGGCCGGAATACCAGGAGCCGCTGATCGGAACCCTGTTC
>NZ_DATGBO010000082.1:0-10960 GCF_035312645.1 Arenimonas sp. | reverse complement strand
CCAGCGACCAGCTCGACCGCGTCGTCGAGGCGATCCAGTCCGCGGCCAATACAGGCAAGATCGGCGACGGCAAGATCTTCGTCTACGAACTCGAACGCGTGATGCGCATCCGCACCGGTGAGCTCGATGGGGACGCGCTGTAGCAGACGCAAGAGCGGGCATGATCGCGATGCCCATGCCGCATCGCACCAGGCAATCGCGGTCATACCCGTTCCTGACTGGCCGATCTTCCTTATCAAAAACTTAATTTTTCGGCCATCGGTTTTGGTCTATGGTTGGCACCGGACCCTTATCGTCCGGGAGACCCGCCATGAGCACGCCCCCCCAGAAACCTGATTTCTCCGATGTGAAAGGCAGCGTCACGAGTACCGAACAGATCCAGGAAAAGGCCGACTTCAGCGATGTCCAGGCCAAGGTCACGTCCACCGAGCAGATCATCAGCGATGGTGGCGGTGGCGGCGGTGGTGAACAGAGCTATACGGTGGTGAGCGGCGACACGCTCTCGCATATCGCCAAGCATTTCTATGGCAAGGCCAGCAAGTGGCCGGCGATTTTCGAAGCGAACCGCGATCAGCTCAACGACCCCGACAAGATCAAACCGGGTCAGGTGTTGAAGATTCCCGCAGGCGAAGGCTAGGCCTTCCGGCCCGGCCCGCGATGCCGCTTTCCCGTATCCCGAATTTCAGGAGAAACCCATGAATCGTAGTCGCCTGCATCTTGTTGTCGCCGCTGCACTGATCACCACGCTGGCCCTGGCCGGTTGCAAGAAGCATGAAGAGGCCGTGGCAACGCCGCCCGCACCGGTCACGCCGGTTGCACCGCCGCCACCGCCGGCACCGGTTGCCGTGACCGCTTCGGTCACTTCCGTCGATCTCGGCAACGCCGTCGGCGCCGACATGAAAGTGACCACGCCCGGCACGGCCTTCGGCAAGAAGGACACCATCTTCGCGGCGGTCTCCACCGTCACCAGCGACCCGGCCGGCACGGTCTCGGGCAAGCTGACCGCGAAGTGGACGTTCCAGGATGGCCAGACCATCAACGAGGAGAGCAAGGAAATCGCGTTCTCCGGCGCTGGCGTCACCGACTTCCAGATCGCCAAGCCGTCGGGCTGGCCGGTCGGCAAGTACAAGGTGGACGTCTCGCTCAACGATGCGGTCGTGCAGAGCAAGGATTTCGAGGTCAAGTAAGCCTTGTCATCCGGAAACAAGAAAGGGCGCGGAGAAATCCGCGCCCTTTTTCATTTCGCCATGCTCATCTTGTAGGAGCGGCTTGTAGGAGCGGCGTAAGCCGCGATTTCTCCGATCCGCGATGCAGCCTGATCGAGTCGCGGCTTGCGCCGCTCCTACAACGAAGCGCCTCAGTCGTTCAAGGCCGCCTGCATGAACTCCGGCATCGCCAGCGCGGCGCGATGGATCGCGGCGTTGTAATACGTGGTGCGGAAGGTTTTCGCGGCGGCGTCGGCTGCGCGGAAATCGGTGAGGTCGCGTGCGGTCTTGCTGGCGATGGTGCCGCTCCAGTAGCCGGTCGGATAGCAAGGCTGCGGAAAAGGCAGCGTGCGGAAGGTCTTGAAGCCGGCGTCGCGCATCGCGCCGCGCATGTCCTGGATCAAGTGCATAAGTGCCAGCGGGCTTTCGCTCTGCTGCACCAGCAGGCCATCCGGGCGCAGGGCCTTGAGGCAGCTTTCGTAGAACGCGCGGTTGAACAGGCCTTCGGCCGGACCGACCGGATCGGTGGAGTCGACGATGATCACGTCGATGCTTTCCGGCGCGGCGTTGGCCATGTAGGCGATGCCGTCGTCGAACATCACCGTCGCGCGCGGATCCTTGTTGGACTCGCACAGTTCCGGGAAATACTTCTCCGCCATCACCGTCACCTGCTCATCGATATCGCATTGCACGGCGGTGACGACGCCGGCGTGCTTGAGCACTTCGCGCAGCGTTCCGCAGTCGCCGCCACCGATGATCACCACGTTTTTCGGCGCCGGATGCGTGAACAGCGGCGCATGCGCCATCATCTCGTGATAGAAAAAATTGTCGCGCGTGGTCACCATCATCGCGCCGTCGATCAGCATCACGTTGCCCCAGTCGGTGCTCTCGTAGATCTCGATCTTCTGGAAGGGCGACTGCACTTCGTCGAGCTTGCGGGTGATGCGCAGGCCGAAGGCCGAGCCGGTGTGCTCGAAGTTTTCGTAAAGCCAAGGCGACGGGCTGGAAGACATCGGAGTTCCTGGGGCGTCTGAAGGTGGGCCGGGATTGTATCAAGCGCCTTGCGCGCAAGTGGCCCGCAGCCCCTCCGAGCGAGCGGATACAGGGCGCGGGCGCGACGGTACAATGCCCCGCTCCTTTCACCGCCAGGAATGCCGCCGATGTCCGCTTGGTCGCTCGACCGTGCCCGCCACACCTATTCGATTCCGTATTGGTCGGATGGCTATTTCGATGTCGACGCCCAGGGCCGCATGTGCGCGCTGCCGCATGGCGCCGGTGGTCCGGTGCTGGCGCTGCCCGAGATCCTCGCGCAGGCTACCGATGCCGGCCTGAAGCTGCCGTTGCTGCTGCGCTTCTCCGACATCCTCGGCGATCGCCTGCGCAAGATGCAGGCCGCTTTCAACAAGGCGATGGCCGAACTCGATTACACCGGTGGCTACACCGCCGTGTATCCGATCAAGGTCAACCAGCATCACGGCGTCGCCGGCGAACTGGCCGTGCAGGGCGGCGATGGCTTCGGTTTGGAAGCGGGTTCGAAGCCCGAGCTTATGGCCGTGCTCGGTCTCGCCAAGCCCGGTTCGATCGTGGTCTGCAACGGCTACAAGGATCGTGAGTTCATTCGCCTGGCATTGATCGCGCGCAAGCTCGGCCTGCAGACTTTCATCGTCGTCGAGAAACCTTCCGAGCTCGCGATCATCATCGAGGAAGCGCGTGCGCTCGGCGTCAAGCCTGGCCTCGGCGTGCGCATGCGCCTGGCGACGCTCGGCGCCGGAAAATGGCAGAACAGTGGTGGCGACAAGGCGAAGTTCGGTCTGTCGCCGCGACAAGTGCTCGACCTCGTCGAGAAGCTGCGCGCCGCCGACATGCTCGATGCACTGCAGTTGCTGCATTTCCATATGGGCTCGCAGATATCGAACGTGCGCGACATCGCCAACGGCATGCGCGAGGCGGTGCGTTATTTCGTCGAGATGTCCAAGCTCGGCTGCACCATTCGCTACATGGATTCCGGCGGCGGCCTGGGCGTGGATTACGAAGGCACGCGTTCGCGCGGCTACTGCTCGATCAACTATGGTCTCGACCAGTTCGCGCACACGCTGGTGCAGCCGCTGGCGGAAGCCTGCACGGAATTCTCGCTGCCGCCACCGATGATGATCACCGAGGCCGGTCGTGCGATGACGGCGCACCATGCGGTGATGGTGGTCAACGTTTCCGAAGTCGAGCAGGCGCCGCAGGGTGCGGTGCCGTCGCCGCAAGCCGGCGAGCCCGCCGTGCTGCGCCATCTGCGCGACACCCATGCCGATCTCGATCAGCGCCCGGCGCTAGAGTTGTATCTCGAAGCCCAGCACGCGTTGTCGGAAGGCCATGCGCTGTACGCGCTTGGGCAGCTGAGCCTCGCCCAGCGTGCGCAGCTCGACGACCTGTTCTACGCGATAGCGCACGGCGTGCGTGCGCGCCTGACCGGTGAAGAAAAGAGTCATCGCGACGTGCTCGATGAATTGAACGAGCGCCTGGTCGACAAGTATTTTGTCAATTTCTCGGTGTTCGAATCGATTCCCGACGTCTGGGCGATCGACCAGGTGTTCCCGATTGTGCCGATCGCGCGTCTGGACGAGCAGCCCGACCGTCGCGGCGTGATCGCCGACCTTACCTGCGATTCCGACGGCCGCATCGACACCTATGTTGCGGCGGAAACGCTGGACAGCGCCTTGCCGATGCACAGCCTCAAGCGCGGTGAAAGCTATCGCCTCGGCATCTTCCTGGTCGGCGCGTACCAGGAAACGTTGGGCGACATCCACAACTTGTTCGGCGACACCGATACCGCCAACGTGCGCATGAGCGCCGACGGCAGTTACACGTTGCTGCGCCAGCGCAAGGGCGACACCACCGACGTGATGCTCGACTACGTCGGCTACGCATTGGCGGATCTGCGCAAGGCGTACCGCGACCGCGTCGATGCCGCGAAACTGCCGGCGGACGAGTCGTCGGCGATGCTCGCGGCGCTGGAGGCTGGCCTCACCGGTTACACCTACCTGCACGAAACCCCGCACGAATAACGATCTGTAAGAGCGACGCAAGTCGCGATTTCTCCGATCGGCATCGTATTTTGGAGAAATCGCGACTTGCGTCGCTCCTACAAAAGCCTGCGGGATCTTTGCTTTTCTAATACTCCACAAGGACAGCCATGCACGTCGGATTTATCGGTCTCGGTGCCATGGGCCATTCGATGGCAGGTCATCTGCATGCACGCGGAGTGCTTGCGGTAGTCGGCAATCGCACGCAGGCGCGCGCACAGATTTTCGCGGATGCGTTGACGTTGAAAGCCGCTGCGGGCGCTGGCGATTTTTCCGGCTGCGACGTGGTGATGCTCTGCGTGTCCGCCGATGCCGACGTGCTGGAAAACGTTCGCGCACTCGCCGGTGTGTTGCGCGCCGGCAGCGTGGTCGTCGATCACTCGACGGTTTCATCTACCACTGCGCAGCAGGCGCAGGCACTGCTGCAAGAGCACGGGATCGGTTTTCTCGATGCTCCGGTATCTGGCGGCGTCGAAGGTGCGCGCAACGGCAAGCTGTCGATCATGGTCGGCGGTGAAGTCTCCGATCTCGAGAAAGCGCGCCCTGCGCTCGAAGCGTATGCGCTGCGCATCACCCACATGGGTCCGTCTGGCGCGGGTCAGGCGACGAAGGCGGTGAATCAGGTGCTGGTCGCCGGCATCGCGCAGGCGGTGTGCGAAGGTCTGGCGCTGGGCGAAAAGCTCGGGCTCGCCGCGGAGTTGCTGGTGCCGACATTGGCAGCGGGCGCCGCCGGCAACTGGTTTCTCGACAAGCGCGGCGCGACCATGCTCGCGAACAATTTCACGCCCGGCTTCAAGTCCGCATTGCTGCACAAGGACCTGAAGATCGTCCGCGAAATGGCTGCGCAGGCCGGCATCCGCGCCACTGTGATCGAGCAATCGCTGGCCGATTACGGCGAGCTGATGGCACGGGGTTTTGGCGAGGAAGACACGTCGGCGCTGATCCGCCTGAAGCGCGGTGGGTAGCGCGCGCGAGTGATTCGAGGGAAGCGTGCGCCGGAGCCAGCGGACTTGATCAGTCCGGAGTGCCCGCCCAGCCCAATGCAGTCGCCGCCACGATGACCGCAAATATGGCCAACATCAGCGCAAGGAAGGTCAGCAGGCCGATGCCCGCCGCCAGCCAGTTCGAAGCCATGGCGCCGGCCTGGGCTTCGTGCTCGCGAATGTCCGCTTCCTGATAATTCTTCGCCACCTGCTGCATCGTCAGCAGTTGCACCAGTAGGAACGGATAGTTCGGCACATGCCAGCGATCCGGAATCAGGAAGGCGATCGCCAGCAGCACGAAGGCGGCAAGCGACGAATAGATCAGCGCCATCTTCGCCTGTCTAGGCTTGCCGAGCCGGCTGAAATTCTTCGCCAGCAAGATGCCGCCGGCAATCGGGCTGCCGAGAAACGTCGCCAAGGCGATGCCGGAAATCTTGAAAAGCTTGAAATTTTTCGACGCACTGCCCGGCAGGTCGAGAACCGGTGCGGCGGGCGCCTGATAGGGATTGTCCACGGATCTTCCTTGATGGGCTCGGTTGCTGCCAAGTTGTTGCGAAGAAGCGAAGCTCAGGCACTGGACGGAAGTACGGCGAAGTCCGCCATGCATGGCAGCTGTCGCATCGCCGCGAGCAACGCGTCGGGTGGGACGATCAGTTTTCTCGCGGCGAGATCCAGCCAACCGCCGGTGCTGGTCACGCGCGCGCAGGGCTTGCCGTCGGCGCGGAAGAATTCGTTGCACAGACGAAAACGCGAACCATCTTCCGACATGCCTGCGAGTGCCAGGCCGACTTCGATCTGCTCGAGCAGGCTCACTTCCCGGAAGTACTCGACCTCATCCTTCATCACCACCGGCCCGATGCGCAGGCGGGCGAATTCGGTGGCGGAAAATCCGTGCTCGGCGAAAAACAGCATGCGTGCGTCTGCGGACTTATCGAGATAGGCGGTGTTGCGCATGTGCGCATTGAAATCCATGTCGCCCCAGCCGGCGGTCATCGTGCGCTTGATCATCCCGAATCTCCCTTCCACGCGTTTCCTGCGCGGGGGCAGGATAGCGCAGGCGATCCGCGGAAAAGCAGCCGCCGCGCTCAGGTCAGCAGCCAGTCCAGCGCCTGTTGCAGATCGCTGAACTGACGGATGTTGCTGCTGCCCTTGCTCAGGTTGCGCACGTCGTAATAGAAGAAATCTTCCGCGCGCGGGGAGTCCGGCGAGAACACGATCGCCACGCGCATCGTGCGGCCGACGCCCATGTCGGCGTTGATTTTCGGCAGGTCGAAGATGTCTTCCGACGACAGGGCGGGAATCATGTCGCGATGGTCGACGAGGTAGCGCAGCGCCTGGTGCGCGAGCCCCGCATCCAGGGCCTCCCGCGCCATCTGCTTGATCAGCGCGAGATCCATCGTGCCGTGCGTGGTAACGCGCAGGATCTGCTCGTTCGGCAGGAAGTCGATGGTCCAGCTCATGAGGATGTCTGGCCGCTGCCGGGGACGATGCGGGGACCTCGATGATCGTCCCGATCGTCGCGATGCGCCAGTGCGGTGTTGCCGAAGCTATTGCGTCGAAAATGAAAAAGCGGCCGGGCGGCCGCTTTTCCGTAGTGCGTTCGAGCAACGAATCCGCTTGTTACTTCACCCGGATCGCCTGCGCGCCGTTGATGCCATGGTTGGCCAGCGCCTGCTTGGCCGCGGCGAGTCCGCTGGCGGTGGGATAGGGGCCCATGCGCACGCGGTACACCGTGTTGCCGTTGATCTGCGCGGCTTCGACGCGCGCGACTTCGCCGGTCAAAGCGATCTGTGCCTTCAGGGCTTCGGCTTCATCGTTGCCACGGAACGCGCCGGCCTGGATCAGGTAGCGCACGTTGTCGCCGGCGGTCGTCGCGGTCGCGTTTGTGCCCGCGACCGGAACCGTTGCAGTTGCAGTTGCCGTTGTCGCCGGAGTTGCCGTGTTCGCATCGACACTCGCGGCCTTGGTTTCGGCGCGGGCCTGCTCGGCGAGTTCGGCGTCGGGGATCACCACTTCCTTTTCCGGCAGCAGCGTATAGAAATCGTACTTGGGCTTGGGCTTTTCCGGTGCGTCGGGCACGACCGGTTCGCTGCCGGTGGCAGTGGTCGGCGCCTGCGCCTGCGGGTTCGGCTGCGGCAGATCGGAAGCGGGGTGCTGCCATTTTTCCTTGAAGAAAAAATAGCCGAACACCAGCGCGCCGAGCAACAGACCGATCAGCAACCACATCCATCCCGGTGTGCCGCTGCCGCCGTTGCGTCGGGCCTGGGTCTTGGAACGTTTTGCAGCCATTACATCGTCTCCGGGGCGGATACGCCGAGCAGGGCCAGACCGTTGGCGAGCACCTGCTGCGTCGCCTTGCACAGGCCCAGGCGCGCGTGCCGCAGTTCTTCTTCGGCGGTCAGGATCGGTTGCGTGTTGTAGAACGCGTGGAAAGAAGCGGCGAGTTCGCGCAGGTAGTTGGCGATGATCTGCGGGCCGCGACTGGCGGCGGCGGCTTCGATCACTTCCGGGTAGCGCATCAGCTCGACGATCAACTCGTCTTCCGGCAATTCGGTCAGGCGCTTGCGTGCGCACAGCGCGGCGCTGTCGTTGTACGACAGCTGCTTTTCCTTGAGCTGGCGGAACAGGCTGGCGATGCGCGCATGCGCGTACTGGATGTAATACACCGGGTTGTCGTTGGAATGGCTCTTGGCCAGCTCCAGGTCGAAATCCAGGTGTTGGTCGTTGCTGCGCATCACATAGAAGAAGCGTGCGGCATCGGTGCCGACTTCCTCGCGCAATTCGCGCAGCGTGACGAAGCTGCCGGCGCGCGTGGACATCTGCACGCGTTCGGCGCCGCGGAACAGAATCGCGAACTGCACCAGCTGCACTTCGATCTTGCCGGCATCGAGGCCCAAGCCCTGTGCAGCGGCTTTCAGACGCGCGATGTAGCCGTGGTGGTCAGCGCCGAGGATGTACAGCGCGCGTTCGAAGCCGCGTTCGAATTTCGACAGCAGGTAACCGAGATCGGAAGCGAAATACGTGCTGACGCCGTTCTCGCGCACGACCACGCGGTCCTTGTCGTCGCCGAAGCTGGTGGCGCGGAACCAGGTCGCGCCGCCGTCTTCGTACAGGTGGCCGTTCGCGCGCAGCGTGGCGATCGCGCGCTGCACGTAGCCGTCGGTGGCGAGCGAGCGTTCCGAGAAGAAGTTGTCGTGGATCACGCCGAAGCCAGCGAGATCGTTGCGGATGTCGGCCAGGCACCATTCCAGGCCGGCATTGAACACCACGCGGTAGTCGGCATCGCCAAGCAGCTGCTTGGCGCGGGCGATCAGCGCATCGACATGCAATTCCTTGTCGCCGCTCTGGCTTTCGTCGGCGGGCAGGCCGTCGGTGATCTCGATCGCGCTGTGGCGCAGGCGGTCGCCTTCCTTGCCACGCAGGCCGCGGGCGATGTCGATGACGTAATCGCCCTTGTAGCCGTTGTCGGGGAAACGCACGTTGACGCCGCCGAGCTCGTGGTAGCGCAGCCACACCGACACCGCGAGGATGTCCATCTGCCGGCCGGCGTCGTTGACGTAGTACTCGCGCTGCACCTTGTGTCCGGCAGCTTCAAGCAGGTTGGCCACCGACGCGCCATAAGCGGCACCGCGGCCGTGGCCGACATGCAGTGGGCCGTTGGGATTGGCGGAAACGAATTCGACGGTGACCGACTCGCGCGATTCGCCGACCTGGCGGCCATATTCGGCGCCCAGTTCAAACACGCGGCGGATGGTCGCCAGGCGACAGGGCGTGGAAATGGTGAAGTTAATGAAGCCCGGGCCGGCGATCTCGACGCGCGACACATGCTGCGATTCGCCGAAGGTGGCGACCATGGCCTCGGCCAGCTCGCGCGGCTTCATCCCGGCCGACTTGGCCAGCAGCAGGGCGATATTGGTGGCGTAGTCGCCGTGTTCGCGGGATTTGGTCCGTTCGATGACGAAATCCGGGGTCGGCAGGTCCTGGGGCAGGCGGCCGTGCCGGCGCAGATCGAGCAGGGCCTGGGCCACCAGTTCGCGCAGATGTTCTTTCACGTAAGGACGCTTCGTTGAGATGAGCCGGGCATTGTAACGCGGCAGGCCCGGGCCGACCGGGTCGGGGACGGGGCTGTCATCCCGCCGTAACCCGGCGCAGGCACTCTTGCGTCCGGAAAAGAGACTTTAGGAACGACCGGCACCGTTAGGCCGGATCGGGGCAAGCGTCGATCATCGGGCCCTCCCGGCGGATCGGCGCTTTTTTTTGCCCGGAACTTGCCGGCCGGAAACGGCAGTGCGTCAACGCGCGCCGGTCAGTTCCGAGAAGGCGGCCAACGCGGCATTGCCATCGGCGGGCGGCGCCTTGGCAAAACGCGCCAGCATCGCCGCGCTCGCCGCCTTCACCAACGGGCCGTTGTGCGTTTTGCTTTCGCCGAACACGCGTTCGCCTTCGCGCGAACAGAAGCGATGCAGCTCGAAGAAATAGTGCTGCTGGCCCGGACCGAGGAAGGCGAGGCTGGGCGGGCCGGAGGCGGGGTCGTCCAGCGCCCGGCCAGCACGCATTTCCCGCTCGCGACACAGACGCAGTGCGGTTTCGCACAGCTGCACAAAGTCTTCGCCGACATTGGCGGTGTCGAGATCGGCGGCCAGCCGACCCAGGCGTTCGCCGCGGCGCGCGTCGGGGTCTTCGCGCCAATGCAGATGTTCGCCGTCCAGCCACAGCGCGAGGCCGCGCGCCAACGCACCGCCGGCGACCGACGCGAGTTCGTCGGTGCGCGGATCGTCGAGGTGCACCGGACGGGCATCGAAGGTGCTGCCGGCGACCATCAGCTCCAGCGCGACGTAATGACCTCGGTCCGTTTCGCGATCGAAACCGCAGGCATCGAGAATGCGAAAGGTCTCGGCAACGCTGGCGGCTTCATTGCCGCCGACCGGCCCGGGCACATCGACTGTCTCGCGCTGGCGCAGGTCGTGACAGGCCGCGAACATCAGCAGTGCTGCGGCATCGTCGCCGCGCGGAGCGGTATCGGCGAGTGTGTCGAGCACGCGGCCGAGGCGGCGCTCGCCGAGCTCCAGCACATGACCTTCGTTGTGGTACGCGTGGAAATCGTCGCCGAAACCGCCATGGCGCAGACCCAGCCGGGCCGTCGCCAGCAAGGTGACGGCGAGCGCACGCGGCTCGGCGCCGATGCGTTCGGCCATGCGGCTCATGTGGGTCAGCAGCGCGGGGCGCTTGGCGGTGATCAGCGCACGTGCAGAGGCGGCATCGGGCAGGGCGCGTTCGATGTCGTCGGGCGAATAGAGTCTGTCGTAGCCGAGGATCACGTCATCCGTCCGGTCGCTGCCTGCCGAACCAGTATACGCAGTGACGGCCAGCCGGCAGCCGCAGGCCAGCAGCTGCCGCGCTTGCTACAGCAGGCCCGACTGCGCCATCGAGGCCGGGGCGCCGTCGCCTACGATGAAGTGATCGAGCACGCGGACATCGACCAGGGCCAATGCCTGCTTGAGTCGCGCAGTGACGGCGCGGTCGGCGGCGCTGGCCTCGAGGCTGCCGCTGGGATGGTTGTGGCCGAAAATCACCGCCGCGGCATTGAGCGCCAGGCAGCGGCGAGCGACCTCGCGCGGATGTACTTCGGCGCCGTCGAGCGTGCCGCGAAACAATTCCTCATAGGCGATCACGCGGTGCCGGGTGTCGAGGAACAGGCAGG
>NZ_DATGBO010000081.1:0-9701 GCF_035312645.1 Arenimonas sp. | reverse complement strand
CACAACTTTGCGAGATCGAACATGCGTAGTGAAAAAACCGAAATCCTGATCATCGGCGCGGGCCCGGCCGGCGCCGTCGCG
The DNA here is from genome assembly GCF_035312645.1 of Arenimonas sp. Classification (GTDB taxonomy): domain Bacteria; phylum Pseudomonadota; class Gammaproteobacteria; order Xanthomonadales; family Xanthomonadaceae; genus Arenimonas. Next base: position 9,620 of record NZ_DATGBO010000081.1, on the reverse strand, counting down.
GCGGCGATGCTGCGTCAGCAGGGCCGGCAGGTGCTGATCGTGGAGAAGGAACAATTTCCGCGCTTCTCGATCGGCGAAAGCCTGCTGCCGCAGAGCATGGAATACATCGAAGCCGCCGGCCTGCTGAAGGATGTCGTCGAAGCCGGCTTCCAGTACAAGAATGGCGCGGCATTCAAATGCGGCGACAAGTACACCGAATTCGACTTCCGCCAGAAATTTTCCGAAGGCTGGGGCACCACCTACCAGGTGCAGCGCGCGACCTTCGACAAGGTGCTCGCCGATGGCGCCGAACGCGCCGGTGCGGAAATCCGCTATCGCCACGAAGTGATCGCCGTCGATGTCGAAGGCGACACGCCACACGTGATCGTTCGCGATCCGCAGGGCGAGGAATACCGCATCGATGCGCAGTTCATGCTCGATGCCAGCGGCTTCGGTCGTATCCTGCCGCGACTGCTCAAGCTCGAATATCCATCCAACTTCCCGACTCGCGGCGCGATCTTCACGCATGTCGAGGACGGCGTCGCACCCGGCGGCAGTTTCGATCGCAACAAGATCCTGGTCACCGTGCATCCGCAGCACGACGATGTCTGGTTCTGGACGATCCCGTTCTCGAACGGTCGCTGCTCGCTGGGCGTGGTCGCTCGTACCGATTTCCTCGATCAGTATCCGGGCACGGAAATGGAACGCCTGCGCGCGATCGTCGGCGAAGATGCAGGCCTGACCGAGCTGTTCAAGAACGCGAAATGGGATACACCGGCGCGGCAGATCGTCGGTTATTCGGCGAACGTGAAATCGCTCTGGGGCAAGAACTACGCGTTGCTCGGCAACGCCGGCGAATTCCTCGACCCGGTATTTTCCTCGGGCGTGACCATCGCCTTCAAATCGGCGAGCCTGTCCACGGCCTGCCTCCAGCGTCAGTTCGCCGGCGAGAGCATCGATTGGGAAGCCGAATACGGCATTCCCCTGCGCGAAGGCGTCAACACCTTCCGCACCTTCGTCGAGGCCTGGTACGCCGGTGGATTCCAGAAGATCATCTTCTTCGAAAAATCCTCGAAAGAAGTGCGCGAAATGATCAGCGCGATTCTCGCTGGCTATGCATGGGATAAAAAGAATCCCTACGTCGCCGAGTCCAAGCGCCGCCTGACGGTGCTGGAGCAATTGTGCGCCGGCTGATCATCGCCAGTTTTTTTGCGTTGACCTTGACCGGTTGCGCGATGCATCCGGTCACGCGTGCGCCGGCGCCGGCGATTTCCAGCCAGCCTTTGCTGCGCCTGTCGCCGGCCAGCCTCGGGCATGCGCTCGCGTTGCAGCAGCAGTTGAGTTTCAGTTTCGGTGACCAGCAGCGCTCGATGGATGCGCTGCTGGAAGTCGATGCGCAGGAAGTACGGCTCGCAGTGCAGGCGATGGGGCAGTCGGCGCTGCGTTTGCGCTGGGATGGCAAGGCGCTGGAGCAATCGCGCGCGAATTGGTTGCCGCCGACGTTGCAAGGCGAACGCGTGCTCAGCGATCTGCAGCTCGCGTACTGGCCGATGGCGGAAATCCAGGCAGCGCTGCCTTCGGGCTGGACCCTGTCGGAAATCCAGGGCAGGCGCGAACTGCATCATGACGCACAGTTGATTGCGACGATCAGCTATCCGGAAGCCAATCGCATCGAGATCGACGAAGCCGTCGATGGCTATCGTCTATCGATCCTGTCTGTGCCGATGGATGGAGCATCGCCATGACAGCGATGTCGCCGCGTGTGTACCTCAACGAGCTCGGCATTGTCTGTGCCCTTGGCGCGGGTCGCGCTGCGGTCGCGGCGGCGCTGTTCAATGCCGATAGCGTCGGCGGTGTTGCCGTGAGCGAGTCGATCACACCCGGCCGTCCGCTGGCCTTGGGAGCCGTGACAGCCGCGCTGCCTGCCATTGACGATTTGCCGCGGTACCTGCGCAGCCGCAACAACGCGCTGCTGCGGCTGGCACTGATGGAAATCCGTCCGACCGTGGATGCGGTGATCGCACGCCACGGCCGTCATCGCGTTGCGATCGTGCTCGGCACCAGCACCTCCGGCATCGGCGAAGGCGAGCGCGCGCAACGCCATTTCGAGACGCATGGGGCATGGCCCGTGGACTACGACTACCTGCAGCAGGAAATGGCCAGCCCGGGGCATTTCCTCGCGCATGAGCTGGGCACGAATGGCCCGACGCACGTGATTTCCACGGCGTGTTCGTCCAGTGCGAAAGCGCTGGCTGCCGGCGCACGCCTGCTCAATGCCGGTCTCGCCGATGCGGTTGTCGCCGGCGGTGCCGATTCCCTGTGTGCGTTCACCGTTGCCGGATTCAGCGCGCTCGAATCGGTGTCGGCCACCCGTTGCAATCCATTCTCCGGTAATCGTCGTGGCATCAACATTGGCGAAGGCGCTGCGCTGTTCCTGATGAGTCGCGATGAAAGCGCGGTGCGTCTCGCTGGGTGGGGCGAAAGCTCCGACGCCCACCATATGTCCGCACCGGATCCGAGCGGGCAGGGCGCCGCCGATGCGATCCGCCAGGCCTTGCAACGCGCGCAGCTCGATGCCGCCGCGATCGACTACATCAACCTGCACGGCACCGCGACCCAGCACAACGATGCGATGGAAAGCGTCGTCGTTGCCGAACTGTTCGGCGCGGACGTGCCGACGAGTTCGACCAAGCCGCTGACCGGTCACACGCTGGGCGCCGCCGGTGCGATCGAAGCCGGCCTGAGCTGGCTCGCGCTCGCGGAAAATCCGCGCGGATTGCTGCCGCCGCATTGGTGGGATGGCATCGCCGACGCGACACTGCCGACGCTGCGTTTTGCGCAGCCGGGAGAAGTTTCCGCGCGCAGGCTTCGCCATGTGCTCAGCCAGAGTTTCGCGTTCGGCGGCAGCAACGCCGCGCTCGTGCTGGGAGTGGACTGAGCATGCGCGCCGATCGCTCGCCCGCTGATATTCCTATCGAAGACGTCGTCCCGCATCGCGGTGCGATGCTGCTGGTCGATCGCCTGATTTTCTGTGACGACGACAACGTCGTGGTCGAAGCGGATGTCGGCGCGGGCAATCAGTTCGCCGACGACACCGGCGTACCGGCCTGGGTCGGCATCGAATACATGGCGCAGGCGATCGCCGCATGGGCTGGCTATCGTGCGCTGGCGCGGCAGGAAACCGTCAAGCTCGGTTTCCTTCTGGGTACGCGCCGCTACACCTGCGCCCGTTCGGTATTTGCCTTCGGTCTGCGCCTGCGCATCGAAGGTCATCGCGAACTGTTCGGCGAGAACGGCCTCGGTCTGTTCGCCTGCCGCATCCTCGATGGCGATGAGGAAATCGCCACCGCCAACGTTTCCGTTTTCGAACCGCAGAATCCCGAGGCCTTCCTGGAGGGCCAGCAACCATGACAAACCCGAGCATCCTCGTCACCGGCGCCAGCCGCGGCATCGGCAAGGCGATCGCATTGCGGCTTGCGCAGGACGGTTACGACATCGTCGTGCATTGCCGCAGCCGCATCGAAGAAGCCGAAAGCGTCGCCGCGGAAATCCGCGGGCTCGGCCGCGATGCCCGCGTGCTCGCTTTCGACGTCGCCGATCGCGCGGCCTGCGCGCAACTGCTGCTTGCCGATGTCGAGGCGAATGGCGCGTATTACGGCGTCGTCTGCAACGCCGGCATCGCCCGCGACAATGCTTTTCCGGCGATGACTGGCGAGGAATGGGACAGCGTCATCCACACCAACCTCGATGCTTTCTACAATGTGTTGCAGCCGCTGGTGATGCCGATGGTGCGCCGACGCAAACCCGGACGCATCGTCACGCTGGCTTCGGTGTCTGGCCTTGCCGGCAATCGCGGCCAGACCAATTACAGCGCCGCGAAAGCCGGCATCATCGGTGCGACCAAGGCGCTGGCGCTGGAACTGGCCAAGCGCGAGATCACCGTCAATTGCATCGCACCGGGCCTGATCGAGACCGACATGATCGGTAGCGAGATCATCGAGGAAGCGATGAAGATGATCCCGATGCGCCGCGTGGGCCGACCGGAAGAAGTGGCGGCGCTGGCGAGTTTCCTGATGTCGGAGGGGGCGGGTTACATCACCCGTCAGGTGATTTCGGTGAATGGAGGAATGGTCTGATGCGTTCGAATGTGCAACGACGCGTGGTCATCACCGGCATGGGCGCGATCAGCCCGCTGGGTCACGATTGGCCGACGGTACTGGCCAATCTCCGCGCCGGTCGCAACTGCGTGCGGCACTACGACGAATGGTCGATTTACAAGGGATTGAACACGCGCCTCGGCGTGCCGGCAGCGCCGTTCGAATTGCCCGAACATTACAACCGCAAGAGTACGCGCAGCATGGGCCGGGTCGCCTTGATGGCGACGCGAGCGAGTGAGCTGGCCTTGATCGATGCCGGCCTGCTCGGCGATCCATTGCTCAAGAGCGGTCGCGTCGGCATTTCGTATGGATCCTCGGCGGGCACGCCGGCATCGATGAGCGATTTCGGACGCATGGTGCTGGAGAAAAACACCCAGACCATCAACGCCACCACCTACATCAAGATGATGGCGCATACCGCGCCGGTGAACATCGGCGTGTTTTTCGGCATCACCGGCCGCGTCATCACGACGTCCAGCGCCTGCACCTCGGGCAGCCAGGGCATCGGCTACGCCTACGAGGCGATCAAGGCCGGGCACCAGACGGTGATGCTGGCGGGCGGTGCCGAAGAGCTCGACGTCACCGACGCCGCCGTATTCGACACCTTGTTCGCGACCAGTACGCGCAACGCCGAGCCGGAACTCACGCCGCGACCGTTCGACGCCAAGCGCGATGGTCTGGTGGTGGGCGAAGGCGCCGGCACGCTGATCCTGGAAGACTACGATCACGCCGTCGCGCGCGGTGCGCGCATCCTTGCGGAAATCGTCGGCTTCGGCACCAACAGCGACGGCCAACACGTCACGCAACCGAATGCCGCGACGATGGCGATCGCCATGCGTCTGGCGCTGCAGGATGCCGATCTGCCGCCGGAAGCGATCGCCTACGTCAACGCCCACGGCACCGCCACCGATCACGGCGACATCGCCGAAACCACGGCGACGAACGCGGTGTTCGGCGAGCGCATGCCGATCAGTTCGCTCAAGAGTTACACCGGCCACACGCTCGGCGCCTGCGGCGCGCTCGAGGCCTGGATCAGTTACGAGATGATGCGCGAAGGCTGGTTCGCGCCAACCGTGAATCTCGACGAAGTCGACCCGCGCTGCGGTGCACTCGACTACATCATGGGCGAAGGCCGGCGCATCGAAGGCGAGTACGTGATGAGCAATAACTTCGCTTTCGGCGGCATCAACACGTCGCTTATCCTGCGTCGCTGGCGCGATTGAATTCCTTTCCCAGTTTCCCGACCCAACACACTCCGGAGCCATGACCATGAAGCGAATTTCCCTCGTACTGCTCGCAGCTATCGCCGTCGCGATGCCAGCGTTCGCCCGCGACACCGTCCTGCATCTGGACGTGAATACTGTCACTGACCCGGGTTTCTCGCAGGGGAAGCTCGATGGTTCGGTGAAATTCTATTTCGCCGGGCAGAAGACGCCAGCAGTGCTGAGCAATCTCGGCGCGGCAACCACCAATCGCAAGACCAGCGGTGCCGGCAAGAGCGACACCGATGCCTGCCGCTGGGTGATGCTGACTGCGCTGGTCGCATTGCAGGACGACGCGAAGGCGCATGGCGCGAACGCAGTGATCGGCATCACCAGCAACTACAAGAACGTCACCTGGGCCAGCCCGACGCAGTACGAATGCCATGCCGGCAACATCATGGCGGGCGTGGCGCTGAAGGGCACGTACGCGAAGATCGGCAAGCACTGAATTTTCTCGCGGCATCGCTGGCATCGTGATGCGCGTGGATGATCGGTGATGAATATCGTGAGCGATGACAGGGAAGCGATCCGCATCCGCCTCGCTTCGCTGGCGGATCTTTCGCCGTCGGCGGAGGCATCGCTGGATTGGTTGAATTCTTCCGAGCAAGAGCGCCTGGCAGCGATTTCTGCACCGCGCCGACGCCGGCAGTTTCTTGCCGGCCATTGGTTGGCGCGCGAGATCGCGGCCGAGTATGGCGGCGGTGACAGCGACGACTGGGACATCGTGAGTTCCGACAGCGGCGCGCCGATGCTCGTTTCGCGCGATGGCAGTCGCGGCATGCTGCAACTTTCGCTGACCCATAGCGGTGATCGCATCGCCAGCGCCGTCGCCAGGCAGGCGATCGGGCTTGATCTCGAATTCAATCCGCGGCCGCGCGATCTTGCCGCGCTCGCGCAGTTCGTGTTTTCGCCGGAAGAGAATGCCGCTCTGCGCGCATTGCCCGAGAGCGAATCCGCCGCTGCGTTCTATCGCTGCTGGACGCTGAAGGAAGCTTATGGAAAGCGGCAGGGCACAGGCCTGCGCATTCAGGCGGCGCGGCAGCAGACTTTCAGCGAGTGCGCTCCCGAGCAGGCCATGGCACTGACCTGGCAGAGCGATGGCGTGACGCTGGCGATCGTCGGCGCGCAGGGAATCCGCGCGCATTTGATCGGCTGGGAGAATGCGCCAGAGCCGACCTACTGGGCTCTGTAGGAGCGGGCATGACCGCGACGGCTTGAAGCATCGCGATTTCTTGAGACAGTCGCCGTCATGCCGTTCCCACGATCAGGTTTTTTGTCTCGCCTCGAACCTGTCGATGGCCGTCAACAGCGGGCCAGTCATGACGGTGGTGATGATCGCCACCAACACCAGGATCGCGTACAGAGCCTGGCTGATGATTCCGAGATCGTAACCGAGGCCGAGCACGATCAATTCCATCAGGCCGCGGGTGTTCATCAGGCTGCCCAGACGCAACGCATCGATGCGACTCAGGCCTGACCAGCGTGCGGCGATCGCCGTACCGCCGAGCTTGCCCAGGGTCGCGACGCCGACGATGCCGAGGCACAGCAACCATTCGCTGCCGCTGAGCAGGTCGATACGCGTGCGCAGGCCCGTGCTGGCGAAAAATACCGGCAGCAGCAGCACCGCGGCAAAGGGTTCGATCTTGTGCTCGACCAGGGTGCGCAACGCGGTATTGCGCGACACCGCGATGCCAGCGAGAAATGCACCGAACATCGCGTGCAGGCCGATCGCTTCGGTGAACAGCGCGCAGATCAGGATCAACAGCACCAGCGCGACCATCCATTGCGGCTCGCGCACTTCCTCAACGATGCGATGGGCAAACCAGGCGCGTGCGCGTGCGACGATCAGCCAGGCGAAAATCAGTGCCAGCGCCAGACTCACGGTGACGCCGAGCAGGCTCTGCGATTTCACCAGGGCGACGATGGCGCCGAGCATGCCCCAGGCCGTCGCGTCGCTGAGCGCGGCACAGGTGATCGCGATCAGGCCGATGGGTGTCGCGCTGTCGCCGCGTTCTTCGAGGATGCGCAGCAACACCGGAAAGGCGGTGACGCTGAGCGCGATGCCCATGAACATCGCGAATCCGGCGAAAGCGATGCCGTTCGGCGCATAGGATCGGAACAGCGGCCAGGCCAGCAGGATGCCGAGCAGGAAGGGCAGGGCGATGCCGGCGTGGCTGATCAGCAAGGTCATGCCGCGGCGGCCGCGCAGACGCGAAAGATCGACTTCGGCGCCGGCCGCGAACATGAAAACCAGTACGCCGAGTTGGCTGACGTGATTGAGTGTGACCAGCGAGGAGCTCGGGAACAGCCAAGTCTGCGCCTGCGGAAGCAGCAGACCGAACAAGGATGGACCGAGCAGGATGCCGGCGAGCATTTCGCCGATCACCGCCGGTTGCCCGAGGCGGCGCATTGCGATGCCGGCGAATTTCGCGGACGCCAGCACCACGAGCAACTGCAGCATGAAACGCGGCAGCGGGTCGCCAAAATGTGCGAGCAGAGTTGCAAGTGGTGTGTTTGCCGGCAACGCAGCGACGATATTCTCGGCAGCAGGGGCATGCGCGACCACCAGCATGGCGATCAGCAAGGGCAACAGGGCGAGCAGGGCGTAGCCGAACCACGGCGTCGAGCGCGCTTTGATTTCCTGCGACGAATCATCGCTGCGTGGACTCACGGTTGTTTCCAGATCGCTGACATGCGCGGCGTCACCGGGCGAAATCGGGGCGTCATTGTCGCAGAGGCCACTGCTCCACGCACCCGCGTCAATGCGCGCCGCCGACATCCACGGGCGCACCGGTGCGGATCGGTCGCGCCAGCCAGACCACCGGGATCAGCAACAGAAACAGCAAGGCCGACGCACGGAAAATATCGTCGGCGCTGAGCATCGCCGCCTGCTGGTCGATCAGGCGATTGATGGTGGCCAGCGCCTGGTCGTTGCTGAAACCCTGTGCCTGCAGGAAGTTCAGCGCCGAGGTCGCGCCGGGATTGCCGACATTGATCGCTTCGGCGAGTTGCGCGTGGTGCTGGGTCGCACGGCTTTCCCAGAGCGTGGTCGCCAGCGACGCGCCGAAACCGCCGGCGGTGATGCGCGCGAAATTCGACAGTCCCGATGCCGCCGGAATGCGATCGGGCGGCAGGCCCGACAGCGTCAGGCTCACCAGCGGGATGAAGAAGAACGCCATCGCCACGCCCTGAATCACGGTCGGAATCATGATGGTGGTGAAGTCGGCGTCGGTGTTGAAATACGAACGCATCCACAGCACCAGCGCGAACACGCTGAAGGCCACCGTGGTGAGATAGCGCGGGTCGGTATTGCCGACTTTCCGGCCGACATATGGCGAGAGCAGGATCGCCATCAACCCGACCGGTGCCAGCACCATGCCAGCCAGCGTCGAGGTGTAGCCCATGTATTGCTGCAGCCATAGCGGCAGCAGCACGACATTGCCGAAGAACGCGCCATACGCCAGCGACATCGCCAGCGCGCCGGTCCAGAAATTGCGTCGCCGGAACAGGCGCAGGTCGACGACGGGATGTTCTTCGGTGAGTTCCCAGGCAAGGAACAGCGCGAATCCCACCAGCGACACCAGCGCGAGAATGATGATCTGGTTCGACTCGAACCAGTCGAGTTCCTTGCCCTTGTCGAGCAGGATCTGCAGCGCACCGACCCAGATCACCAGCAGCGCGAGGCCGACCTTGTCGATCGGCAACAGGCGGATCGGCGATTCGCGCGTGCGGTAAAGACTCCAGGTGATCGCCGCCGCGCCGAGGCCCACCGGAATGTTGATGTAGAAAATCCATGGCCAGGACACTTGATCGGTGATCCAGCCGCCGAGCAGTGGCCCGATCACCGGCGCCACCAGCGTGGTCACGCCCCACATCGCCAATGCCGTGCCGGCTTTCGCTTTCGGATAACTCGACAGCAGCAGCGTTTGCGACAGCGGGATCATCGGTCCGGCGACCGCGCCCTGCAGCACGCGGAAGGCGATCAGCGATTCCAGGCTCGTGGCCAGGCCGCACAGCCAAGACGCAATCACGAACAACACCACGCTCGCTGTGAACAACCGCACTTGGCCGAAGCGCTGCGTCAACCAGCCGGTGAGCGGCACCGAGATCGCATTCGCGACCGCGAACGAAGTGATCACCCAGGTGCCCTGCGACGGACTCACGCCGAGATCGCCGGCGATGGCAGGGATCGACACGTTCGCGATGGACGTGTCGAGCACGT
>NZ_DATGBO010000080.1:0-9046 GCF_035312645.1 Arenimonas sp. | reverse complement strand
ATTCACTCGCACGATCACGCTGCGCCCGCTGTCGAGATTGGTCACGCGCACGAAGCTCGGCAACGGCAGCGTCTTGTGAGCGGCGGTGAACGAGCAGATGTCGTAGATCTCGCCGCTCGATGTCGAGCGTCCGTTGAACTTGTTGCCGTACCACGAGGCCGTGCCGCGCTCGACGTAACCGTCGGCGCTGTCGAGCACGCGATAGCTCTTGCCCAGCACCGAATACGGCGAGCGATTGCCGTAACGCGAACGCGGCTCGTCATGCGGCACCGGCTCGCGCACGCCGCTGATGTCGATCGGCGTCGCCGGCCCGCTGTCGGAAACGCCGGGCGCATACAGGCCGCCAGGCGTGTAATCGCTATCGCGGTGTTCGCGCGTCGGCGCGCAGGGATTGAAGGCCGGTGTGACGGCGCCATCGCGCGGCGATTGCGTTGCCGCCGCATGTCGCGGCATCGACGTCGGCGAGGATGGCCGATGCTTGGGTGCCGAAGCGCAACCCGCCAGCGCGAGGACTGCCAACGCGGCCGCGCAAAAACGCATCACGGCGAAGCGGGCGTGCCGGCGCCGGCATCGCCGGCAGCGATTTCACGCGACAACTGGTAAACCGCCAGCGCATACATCGGCGAGCGGTTGTAGCGCGTGATCACGTAGAAATTCCTGTAGCCGATCCAGTACTCCGGGCCGGCCGCGCCATCGAGCGTCAACAGCGTTGCCGGTTGTGCGGGCACATCGGCCGCGACGGGCCGGTAACCGCGCGTCGCGAGTTCGGCGAGGCTGTACTTGGCTTCGAAATTCTCGGGCACGAACGCGACCGCGCCGGCATCCGCCTGCGCCGGCACAAACGCCGGCAAATCTTTCTGCCAGCCGTTGGCGACAAAATAATTTGCGATCGAGGCAAACACGTCGGGCAGATCGGTGAACAGGTCGCGACGGCCGTCGCCGTCACCGTCCTTGGCGAAATCGCGATAACTCGACGGCATGAACTGACCCCAGCCCATCGCGCCGGCGTAGCTGCCCTTGAGCGTGGCGAAGTCGAGGCGATTTTCTTTCGCAAGCAGGATCGCCTGCGCGAGCTGGTCGCGGAAAAATCTTCCGCGTTTCTGTTCGTAGTCGACGCGATCGGGCTTGCCGCTGACCGGATAATAGAAGCCCAGCGTGTACAACGCATCGAGTACGCGATAACTGCCGGTGACGCGCCCGTAGCTGGTTTCGACGCCGATGATCGATACGATGATCTCGGCCGGCACGCCGGTTTCCGACTGCACCTTCAGCAGAGCGTCGCGATGCTCGGCGTAGAACGCGCGGCCTTGCTGGATGCGTGCATCGGTGAGGAAGATCGGGCGATAGTCTTTCCACGGCTTGACCGATTCGGCCGGCCGCGACATCGCATCGACAATACTTTGCCGGTATTTCGCCTGCGCCAGCCAACCTTCGATTTCGGCCGGTGTCAGGCCGTAAGCACGCGAGGCTTCCGCGACGAATGCGGCTTCGGTGTCTTGCGGCAAGGTCGGCTGCACTTCGACGGCCGGCGCCGCGACCGGTGCGGGCGTCGCGACAGGTGCAGGCGCGATCGGCGCCGGTGGCGTTTTCCGGGTGGCGTCGCTGCAGGCGGCGAGCGCGCAAATCAGCAGCACGATGATGGCGGAGCGTGAAGGGTGCATGGCGTTCGTCATCGATCTTTTTCCGGAATGTAGCATGGGGTCCGCGCGAGTCGGCGTGGTTCAGGACATGAACTTGCGGTGCGCGCGCACCGACATGACGATGCCGAAACCCGCGAGCAGCGACACCGCCGAGGTGCCGCCGTAACTGAGCAGCGGCATCGGCACGCCGACCACGGGCAACAGGCCGGCGATCATCGCGCCATTGACCAGCACGTACACCGAAAACGTCATCGCCAGCGCGCCGGCGAGCAACCGCGAATAACCGTCGCGGGCATTGGCGGCGATCCACAGGCAGCGTCCGACGATGAACAGATAGAGCGCGAACACCACGCTGACGCCGATCCAGCCCCATTCTTCCGACAGCACCGAGAAGGCGAAATCGGTGGTGTGCTCGGGCAGGAAATCCAGATGCGCCTGGCTGCCCTGCCCCCAACCCTTGCCGAACCAGCCGCCGGAACCGATCGCGATTTTCGACTGGATGATGTTCCAGCCGGTGCGCAGCGGATCCGATTCGGGATTGATGAAAGTGAGGATGCGATCTTTTTGATACGGCATCAGAAACTGCCAGGCCACCGGCAGCGCGCTGGCGCCGAGCCCGGCGAACAATCCGATGCGCCACCAGGCGATGCCGGCGAGAAATACCGTGAACGCGCCCGAGGCCGCGACCAGCATGCCGGTACCGAGATCTGGCTGTTTGATGATCAGCACCACCGGGATGCCGATGATCAGCGCGCAGACCGCGAGCGTGCGCCAGTTCGGCGGCAGCGGCGAACGATGCAGATACCAGGCAACCATCATCGGCACGGTGAGCTTGAGCAATTCGCCCGGCTGCAGATAGAAAAAACCAAGATTGATCCACAAGCGCGCACTGCGACCGGAGCCGATCGCGAACACCACCGGCATCAGCGCCAGCGTCAACGCGAACGCGATGGGCGTCCAGTTGCGCAGCCGCGCCGGCGACACCCGTGAGAGCAGCACCATGCCGCCGATGCCAGCGACAAAACGCGCGCCCTGCGCGATCACCACGTGGCTGTCGCCACCGCCGGCGCTGTGCTGCACGATCAGGCTGACCACCATCACTGCGCTGAGCGCGAGCAACAGCGGCCAATCGACCTTGTCGAGAAATTCGAGCAGCCAATCGCGCAGCCAGGCGATCATTGCGCGGGCTCCTCGTCGGGATCCAGCGTCGCGTCCGGTGGCAATGGCGTCTTGCCCTGCGTTTCCGGCAGCACGCCCGACATTGGCGTGGTGTGTTTGATCAACCACGCATCCATGATCTTGCGGGCGATCGGCGCCGCCGTGCTCGCACCGAAACCGCCATGCTCGACCACTACCGCTACTGCGATGGTGGGATTGTCGGCAGGCGCGTAAGCGATGAACAACGCCTGGTGACGTTGGTTTAGCGGCAGCGAATGCGGACTCAGGCTGATGTTGCCCTTGCGGCTGACGCGTTGCGCGGTGCCGGTCTTGCCGGCGATCAGGTAGGGCGCGCCGACGGCAATCGCCCGCGCGGTGCCATGCGGTCCGTTGACCGCGCCCTCCATGCCTTCCTGCACCGCGCGCACATTGCTGGCGTTGTTGGCGATGCGCACGCCGGCCGGTTGTGGCAACGGCTGCCAGCTTTCCTGGAATCCATGGCGCATCGCCCGCGCAAGATGCAGTTGCTGCCGCAGTCCACCGTCGGCCAAAGTCGCCGTGCCCTGCGCGAGCTGCATCGGCGTGATCAGCCAGTAGCCCTGGCCGATGCCGGAGTTGACGGTGTCGCCGAGAAACCACTCCTGTTTGAAGCGTTTGCGCTTCCACGCCGGCGAGGGAATCACGCCGGGACTTTCGCCAATCAGGTCGATGCCGGTCGGGCGACCGAAACCGTAACGATCCATGTATTCATCGACGCGCTGGATGCCCATGTCGACGGCGAGTTTGTAGTAATACGTGTTTACCGATTGCGCGATCGATTCGCGCAAATCCACCCAGCCGTGGCCGCCGGCGTGGGCATCGCGGAAACCGCGCTTGACGCCGGGCAGATGGAATTCACCCGTCGAAAGAATCTTGTCTTCGGGCCGGCGCATTCCCGACTCGAGCCCGGCCAGGCCCATGAACGGCTTCACCGTCGAGCCCGGCACGGTGGCGCCATGCAGGTTGCGATCGAACAGCGGACGCGAAAGATCTTCGGTCAGCATGTTGTAATCGACGTGGGAAATACCGTTGACGAAAAGATTCGGATCGAACATCGGCAGGCTGACCATCGCCAGCACTTCGCCGTTGCGCGGATCGACCGCGACCGCGGCGCCGTCGAGTTCGCCGAAAGCTTCCATCGCCACGCGCTGTAGATCGACGTCGATGCTCAGTTGCAGATCGGCGCCGGGCTTCGCTGGATCGCGATTGATCACGCGCAGCACGCGGCCTTCGACGTTCTGCTCGACGTTCTCGTAGCCGATCTCGCCGCGCAATGCGGTTTCATAGGATTTCTCGAGACCGGATTTACCGACATGAGTCAGCGCGGTGTCCTTGCTGTCGCCCATCGCCTCGAGATCGCCGGCATCGACACGACCGACATAGCCGACGACGTGCGCGAAAAGATTGCCGTACGGATAACGACGCGTGAGATACGGGACGACGTCGACGCCGGGGAAGCGGTAGCGATTCACCGCGAGCCGATCGCGCTCCTCCTCGCTCAGGCGCAGCTTCAGCGACACCGGTCGGAAGCCGCGGGTGACGCGTCGCGCGGCGTTGAACTGTTCGAGCTCATCGCTGCTGATCGACACCAGTTGGCCGAGTGCAGCGAGGGTCTGCTCCAGATTACCGGCTTGTTCCGGAACGATTTCCAGGCGATACGCCGGCACATTGTCGGCGAGCAGTTTGCCGTTGCGATCGAAGATCAGGCCACGCGCCGGCACGATCGGTCGCGGCTTGATGCGATTGGCTTCCGAGCGCGTCTGGAACTCCTCGTGCTGCAGCACTTGCAGACGGAAATAACCGAAGCTCAGTCCCATCATCGCAACGGCGATGCCGAGAAATCCGATCGCGGCGCGGCGCTGGAACTGGTCCGCCTCGACGTGCGGATTCTTCATCTGCTGCCGACGCGGGCCGCGCATCATCGCCATGCTCAGTTGCGCTCGCGCGAACGCAGGCGGACAAGATCGAGCAACACGAACATCCACGGCCACAGCGCCATGCCCAGCACCGGTGATAGCCAGCTTGTCCACGCCGGCCAGGCCGCGCCGACGACGAGATGAACGAAGGCGACGATGATGCGATCGTTGAGCAGCAGCAATCCGACTGCCAGTGCCTGCTGCCAGAACGGAAAGAAGCGCAGGCGGGCGCGGAAGCGTTGCACCAGGAACGCGAGCACGACTAGACGCAGGGCCTGTTCGCCTAGCGGACTCGCAGTCACCAGGTCGGCGAGCAAACCGGTGACGAAGGCCGTGCCGAGACCCACCGACAGCGGCGATTCCATCGTCCAGTAAGCAATCAACAAGGCCAGAAGATAAGGCCGCGCTTCACTGACGCCGGCCGGCAAAGGCAGCACGGCGAACAACAGACCGAGCAACAGGCTGCCGTAGATCAACCAGCCGGTCGGGGCACGATTCACGGTTTTTTCTCCGAGGTCGCGGCCGGCTCGCGCGCTGCGGGTTTTTGCGTCGTCGGCTTTTGCGTCGGCGATACCTGCGTCGCGGGCTTTTGTGCGCTCGCTGTCGATGCCGGTATTTGCGATGCCGGTACGATCGCTGGATTCTGTGCGTGCTTCGGTGCCGGCGGGCCGATGTCGGTGACCACCGGAAGATTGCTGATCAGCAACACTTCCAGTCCGCGTTCGAAATGCGCGGCGGGCTGCGCTTCGGCAACAACGAACAGACGCGTGGCATCGGGATGCAATTCGGTGACGGTGCCGACCGGAAAGCCCGCTGGGAATCGCCCGCCGATGCCCGAGGTCACCAGCAGATCGCCGGTGCGGATATCGGCGCTTTGCGGAATATTCGGCAGGTCGAGGCGGTCGCTGCGACCAGTGCCGTAGGCGATGGCGCGCAGGCCGGTGCGCGCCACCTGCACGGGCACGGCGTGATCGGGATCGGTGAGCAGCAATGCGGTCGAACGATGCGCGCCGACTTCGACCACTTGGCCAAGCACGCCGCCGGAGTCGATCAGCGCTTGGCCGACCTGCACGCCCGTGTCGCTGCCGGCATCGAGCACGAGGCGCTGTCGATACGGATCGAGATCGACGTCGAACACGCCGGCGAGTTGCACGTTCAGGCGATAGCCTCGCGTACCGCCAAGCAGTTGCCGCAGTCGCTGGTTTTCTTCGGCGACGGCGCTGAGGCGATTGAGCCGGGCCGAGGAAATTTCCAGCTCGCGATGCAGATGCGCGTTTTCATCCTGCAACTGGCCGCGCAATGCGAGGCCTTCGCGCGATGCGTTGTAGGTGCGGGTCGGCGCGCTCGCCAGCCACCACATCGGCTCGGTGATCCAGGTGGCGCGATGGCGGATCTGTTCGCCGTAGCCACCACGATGATCGGCAACCATCAAACAGATCGCGAGCGCCATGTACGCCATGATCGGTAGCGTCGTGGCAGCACTTTCGCTGAGGCGGGAGGTGGATTTACCGGCGAAGGCCAAGACGCTGCGTCCAACGAAAAAGCTGGGGGCCGCGAGCTGACCCGCGGAATGGCCGGCGAGTCAGGCGCCGGCGGCGGGAGGTATTGCGTGACTGCCGCTGGCGAGAACCCGTGACCGCTCCTGCCAGGGCCATGATTCACTCCGGCGAGAAGAACTCGTTGCCGTGCATGTCGATCAACTCGAGGGCGCGACCGCCGCCACGCGCGACGCAGGTCAGCGGATCGTCCGCGACGTGCACGTGCAGGCCGGTTTCCTCGGAGATCAACTTGTCGAGGTCCTTGAGCAGGGCGCCGCCACCGGTGAGCACGATGCCGCGCTCGGCGACGTCGGCGCACAGTTCCGGCGGCGTCTGCTCCAGCGCCTGCTTGACCGCGCTGATGATGCCGGCGAGCGGCTCGTGCAGCGCTTCGAGAACTTCAGTGGTGTTGATCGTGATCATGCGCGGCACGCCTTCGGCGAGATTGCGGCCGGAGACTTCCATCTCGCGCACCAGCGCCTGCGGGAATGCGTTGCCGATTTCGAGCTTGATGCGCTCGGCGGTGGTTTCGCCGATCAGCGTGCCGTGACTGCGACGCACGTAGCTGATGATCGCTTCGTCGAAGCGGTCGCCGCCGATGCGGACCGACTGCGCGTAGACAATGCCCATCAACGAGATCACCGCGACTTCGGTGGTACCGCCGCCGATGTCGATGACCATCGAACCGCAGGCTTCGTCGACCGGAATGCCGGCGCCAATCGCGGCGGCCATCGGCTCTTCGATCAGATAGACCTCGCGAGCACCGGCTTCTTCGGCCGACTCCTTGATCGCGCGGCGCTCGACTTGGGTCGAGCCGCAGGGCACGCAGATCAGCACGCGCGGGCTGGGGCGCAGGAATCGCGAGGTATGCACCTTGCGGATGAACTGCTTGAGCATTTCTTCGGTGTGGGTGAAGTCGGCGATCACGCCGTCCTTCATCGGACGATGGGTGGTGATGTTGCCGGGTGTGCGGCCGAGCATCTTCTTGGCTTCGGCACCGACAGCAGCGACTTCGCGAATGCCGTTGCTGTGGCGGACAGCGACGACCGAGGGTTCGTTGAGGACGATGCCTTGGCCGCGGACATAGATGAGGGTGTTGGCGGTGCCAAGGTCGATCGAGAGATCGTTCGAGAACAAACCGCGCAGGTACTTGAACATCGAGGAGAGCCTGCAAAATGGGGGGATTGGATAGTCGGTTAGGGTATCAACCACCCCCATCGCGGGCAAGGAAAATCCCGGGTTTTGGGGCTATCGGTCGATTTCGAAATCCGACTTTGCGCTAACATGGCGCCCTTGGCCCAAACGGCCGTTCCGTCTACGCTTCCAAAGGATTGCCGATGTCGTCCGCCCTGATCTGCGGTTCTCTTGCTTACGACACCATCATGGTGTTCCCAGACCAGTTCAAGAACCACATCCTTCCCGACAAAGTGCACATCCTGAACGTGTCGTTCCTGGTGCCGCGGATGCGCCGCGAATTCGGCGGTTGCGCCGGCAACATCGCCTACAACCTCAAGCTTTTGGGCGGCAATCCGATTCCGATGGCCACGGTCGGCCAGGATTTCGGCCCGTACCGCGAGCATTTCGAGACCTGCGGCATCCGCATGGACCACGTCAAGGAGCTTTCCGACCTTTACACGGCCCAGGCCTTCATCACCACCGACCTCGACGACAATCAGATCACCGCCTTTCATCCGGGCGCGATGATGCGTTCGTACGAGAACCACGTACGTGACGTGAAAGATGTGGCCTTCGGCATCGTCGGCCCGGATGGGTACGAGGCGATGCTGCAGAACTCGACCGAATTCGCCGAGCTCGGCATCCCCTTCATCTTCGATCCCGGCCAGGCGATGCCCCTGTTCAACGGCCGCGAACTGACCGCGATGATCGAGCAGGCAACGTATGTGACGGTCAACGATTACGAGTCGAACCTGCTGCAGGACAAGACCGGTCTGAGCGAAAAGCAGATCGCCGAGCGCGTGCAGGGCTACCTGATCACGCGCGGCCCGAAGGGATCGGAAGTGCACACCAAGACCGGCATGCTGCAGATTCCGGCGGCGACCGCGATGCGCGTGGTCGACCCGACCGGCTGCGGCGACGCCTATCGCGCCGGTCTGATCTATGGCTGGATGAATGATCTCGACATGGCGACGACGGGCCGCATCGCCTCGCTGATGGGCGCGCTGAAGATCGAGCACCTTGGCCCGCAGAACCAGCGTTTCGATTTCGAGGAGTTTGCGGAGCAGTTCCGACAGCAGTTCGGGTATGCATTGCGATAGATCGCGAGGCCGACCAACGGCCTGCGGATCGTCCTTTCGTCGCGATAACCACGACAAAACCCTTCGTCGATGACGAAGGGTTTTTCATTTGCGTCTGCCGAAGCTTTTCGAGCAGCGCAGGCAAAATCTCTCAATCCGGAAACTTGGAGCTTGAGGCACAAAGACCTCAACACTGCGATCAAGCACGCACTGAACCTACGCAGGCCTCATGGCAGCCATTGGTTAGTAGCTTGCAGCAGGTGGGCGTTGCTGTGTGGCGAGCCATTGGTCGCGTGCTTGATCGCGCTTGGGTTCCGCAGTGTCTAGTGCGATCGCGCAGTGTGCGGCCTTTTCTCCGCCACAAAAACAAAACCCCACCTCTTTCGAGGTGGGGTTGTGCTTTCTACGATAAGACCCTGGCGATGACCTACTCTTGCATGGCTTAGGCCACACTACCATCGGCGCAGTTGCGTTTCACTTCCGAGTTCGGGATGGGATCG
>NZ_DATGBO010000079.1:0-7730 GCF_035312645.1 Arenimonas sp. | reverse complement strand
GCTGGCCTGGTGTTCGCCCAGTGGCAGGACCGCGCCGTCGCGACGACCTCGGCGCCTACCGCGTTGACCCAGGCCAGCGTCACCCCGACGGCGGCAGCTCCGAATACCGCACCGCTGGTGAACCTGCCGGATTTCTCGCATCTGGTCGAATTGGCCGGGCCGGCCGTAGTGAATATCGAGGCGACGATCGGTAGCGGCAGCCGCCACGCCGTTGCCCAGCGCGACGAGGACGATTCCGATCCGTCGCAGCAGATCAATCCCGAGGACGTGCCGGAAATTTTCCGTCATTTCTTTGGCCAGCCCGGCGGCCCGGGTGGCCCCGAGGGTGGCGACAAGGGGCCGCAACGCAACGGCACGTCGTTTGGCAGCGGTTTCATCATTTCTTCCGATGGTTATGTGCTGACCAACCATCATGTGGTCGACGGTGCCAGTGAAGTGATCGTGCATCTGGTCGATCGCCGCGAGCTCAAGGCCAAGGTGGTCGGCAGCGACGAGTCCTCGGACGTGGCCTTGCTCAAGGTCGAAGCCCGCGATCTGCCGGTGCTGCAACTGAGTGATTCGCATAGCCTGAAGCCGGGGCAGTGGGTGGTGGCGATCGGCTCGCCGTTCGGTTTCGATCATTCGGTCACTGCCGGCGTGGTCAGTGGCCTGGGCCGGCCGAGCATCGATGGCAGCCAGCGCTACGTCCCTTTCATCCAGACCGATGTCGCGATCAACCGCGGCAATTCCGGCGGCCCGCTGCTCAATGTCCGTGGCGAAGTGGTCGGCATCAATTCGCAGATCTTCAGCAATTCTGGCGGCTACATGGGCGTGAGTTTCGCGATCCCGATCGAGGTCGCGATGAACGCGGTGCAGCAGCTCAAGGCTCACGGCAAGGTCACGCGCGGACAGCTGGGCGTGGCGATCGGCGAGGTCAGTCGTGAGCAGCTCGGCGAGCTCGGCCTGACTCGTGCTTCCGGCGCCTATGTCGGCTCGGTGCAGAACAACAGCGCTGCCGCCAAGGCGGGCATCCATCCCGGCGACGTGATCGTCGCCTTCAACGGCAAGGACATCGGCAGTGCCGCGGAACTGCCGCCGCTGGTCGGCGCGCTGGCGCCGGGCAGCCGCACCAATGTCCGGGTGATGCGCGACGGCAAGCCATTGGACATGGTGGTGGTACTGACCACGCTGGACGAATCGGTGGCTGCTGACGACGGCAAATCGCCGGCAGCGTCCGCGCCTGCCTCCGACCTCAATGCGTTGGGTGTGGTCGTGGCGCCGGTCGATAGCAGCACCCGCGCCAAGCTCGGTTTGTCCGCCGACGAGGGCGTGAAGATCAGCCGCGTCGCCGGGCTTGCCGCGAAGCAGGTCGGCCTCTCGCCGGGCGACGTGATTCTGCAGGTCGGCAAGACCGCAGTTGCGAGCCCCGCGGAATTCGAGGCCGCACTCAAGGGCGTCAAGTCCGGAGATCGCGTCCGTTTGCTGGTGCGCAACGCCGAGAGCACTGGTCTGGTGACGGTGGCGGCGCAATAAGAGGTCTAGGCGGGGGTCCCGGCGCCGGCCTGTTCAGGGCGGGCTTGGCGCCGGGGCGCTGTGCGATAATGCCGTGTTCACTTCTCCAGACGGCATCGCGCCGCCCCCATGCAGCTCATACGCAATTTCTCAATCATCGCCCACGTCGATCACGGCAAGTCCACCTTGGCCGACCGCATCATCCAGCTATGCGGCGGCCTCGAGGCCCGTGAGATGGAAGCCCAGGTGCTCGACTCCAATCCGATCGAGCGCGAGCGCGGCATTACCATCAAGGCGCAGTCAGTCTCGCTGCCGTACACGGCGCGCGACGGCAAGACCTATCAGTTGAATTTCATCGACACCCCCGGCCACGTCGATTTTAGTTACGAAGTCTCGCGGTCCTTGGCTGCCTGCGAAGGCGCCTTGCTGGTGGTGGACGCAGCGCAAGGCGTTGAGGCGCAGTCGGTCGCCAACTGCTATACGGCGGTGGAGCAAGGCCTGGAGGTTGTTCCGGTCCTCAACAAGATCGACTTGCCGACCGCTGATATCGAAAAGGTAAAGGCCGAGATCGAAGCGGTGATCGGCATCCACGCCGACGACGCCGTGGCGATCAGCGCCAAGACCGGCCTGAACGTGATCGAGGTGTTGGAAGCCATCGTCCAGCGCATCCCGCCGCCGAAACCGCGCGGCAGTGACCAGCTGCAAGCGCTGATCATCGATTCCTGGTTCGACAACTACCTCGGTGTGGTCTCGCTGGTGCGGGTGATGCAGGGCGAGATCAAGCCCGGCGACAAGATTCTGGTGATGTCCACCGGCCGCGTGCACCAGGTCGACGACGTTGGCGTGTTCACGCCCAAACGCAAGTCGCTGGTCAAGCTGGGCTCGGGCGAAGTGGGCTGGATCAACGCTTCAATCAAGGACGTGCACGGCGCACCGGTCGGCGACACGCTGACGCTCGCCGCCAACCCGGCCAGCGAAGCGCTGCCGGGCTTCCAGAAGATGCAGTCGCGCGTGTTCGCCGGTCTGTTTCCCGTCGATGCCGACGAATACCCGGCGCTGCGCGAGGCGCTCGACAAGCTCAAGCTCAACGATGCCGCGCTCAATTTCGAACCGGAAAGCTCCGAGGCGATGGGGTTCGGTTTCCGTTGCGGCTTCCTCGGCATGCTGCACATGGAAATCGTGCAGGAGCGCCTGGAGCGCGAGTACGACCTCAACCTGATCTCCACCGCGCCGACGGTGATCTACGAAGTGCTGCAGACCGACGGCAGCATCCTGCCGCTGGACAACCCGGCGAAGCTGCCGCCGGTCAACAAGATCCAGGAAATCCGCGAGCCGATCATTCTCGCAACCATCCTCACGCCGCCCGATTACGTCGGCAACATCATCACCCTGTGCGAGGAAAAACGCGGTTCGCAGCAGGGCATCAATTACATGGGCAGCCAGGTGCAGATCAGCTACGAGCTGCCGATGGCGGAAGTGGTGCTGGACTTCTTCGACCGTCTCAAATCCGTCTCGCGCGGTTACGCTTCGCTCGATTACCACTTCCTGCGCTTCGATGCGGGTCCGTTCGTGCGCGTGGACGTGCTGATCAACGGCGATCGCGTCGACGCCATGTCGATGATCCTGCACCGCAACCACGCCGACCGTCGCGGCCGCGAGCTATGCGAGAAGATGAAGGACCTGATCCCGCGGCAGATGTTCGATGTCGCCATCCAGGCGGCGATCGGCGCGCAGGTCATTTCGCGCTCGACGGTCAAGGCATTGCGCAAGAATGTGCTCGCCAAGTGTTACGGCGGCGACGCCACGCGCAAGAAAAAATTGATCGAGAAGCAGAAAGAAGGCAAGAAGCGCATGAAACAGTTCGGCAAGGTGGAGATTCCGCAGGAAGCCTTCCTCGCCGTGCTGCAATCCGACAACAAATAATCCACCGCTCCAGCAAGGAACGTTGCCAGTGAAATTCGATTTCGCCCTGATTCTGACCGCGCTGTCCGTCCTGACCGGCGTCATCTGGTTGGTCGACAGCCTGTTCTTCGCCAAGAGCCGCCAGCTGATGGTCAAGGACGGCGAGGAAATGGTCGAGCCCGCCGCGGTCGACTACGCCCGCTCGCTGTTTCCGGTGCTTCTTTTCGTGCTGGTGCTGCGCTCGTTCGTCGCCGAGCCGTTCCGGATTCCGTCCGAGTCGATGATGCCGACCCTGCTCAAGGGCGATTTCATCCTGGTGAACAAGTTCAGCTACGGCCTGCGCCTGCCGGTGCTCAACAACAAATTCGTACCGGTGGGCGAGCCCAAACGCGGCGACGTGATGGTGTTCCGCTACCCGGGCCGCAGCGAGGACGATCCGGAAAAGGGTACCGACTACATCAAGCGGGTGATCGGCCTGCCCGGCGACACGGTCTCGGTGTCCGACGATCAGGTCACCATCAACGGCAAGCCGGTGGCCTACGCGGCCGATGGCGTGTTCGTCGGCAGCGGCTCGTCCCTCGAATCCAACGACACCCCGATCGCCAACGAAATGCTGCCCGGCCGCACCCACCACGTCCTTGATGAACCGGGCAGTCCGTTTCCCCCGGGGCAGTGGCAGGTCGCGCCCGGCCACTATTTCGTGATGGGCGACAACCGCGACCACAGCGCCGACAGCCGCGACTGGGGCCTGGTGCCCGAGGGCAACCTGGTCGGGCGGGCCATGGTGATCTGGCTCAATTGCGAGGGCTGGGTCTGCATGGACGGTTTCGATTACAAGCGGATTGGCGATACCATCCAGTAGTCTTCACTTCCACATCCACCCGGGGGACAGGTCATGGACAAGAAGCAGCGCGGCATCACGCTCATGGGTTTCATCATGATTTTGATACTCGTGATGGTTTTCGTCGGCGTCGGCATGCAGCTGGTGCCGGTGTATTCGGAGTACTACAGCGTCAAGGCGGCGATGGATTCGGTGGTGAAGGAAGGGCTCGATACCGACATCACGGATGTCCAGCGCAAGATCAGCAAGCACTTCAACACCGACTACGTCAATTCCGTGGACCAGAAGCAGATCGTCTTCGCCCCGGCTTCCGGCAACAAGAAACTGATGGTGCATTACGAAGTCCGCAAACCGCTCATGGGCAATGTCGAATTCCTGGTGACGTTTGACTACACCACCAACTGAGGTGGTTGAGGCTTTCGGTCATTGCTTCCAGAACCCCGACCTGCTGCGCCAGGCTCTGCGCCACCGCAGCATCGGGGTTCCCAACAACGAACGTTTTGAATTCCTCGGCGACGCGCTGGTCAACCTGATCGTCGCCGAGGCGCTGCACGCCCGCTGGCCCAAGGCCGATGAGGGCGCGCTGACCCGGGCCCGCGCCAGCCTCGTGCGCGAATCGGCGCTCGCCGGTATTGCTCGCACGTTGCAACTGGGCGATCGCATCGAACTCGGTCTGGGCGAACTCAAGAGTGGTGGCCATCGCCGCGACTCCATCCTCGCCGACGCGCTGGAAGCGCTGGTGGCGGCGATCCATCTCGACGCCGGCTTTGAAGTCTGTCGCAGCGTCGTCCTGCCCTGGTTCGATGCGATGATGGCCGAGTTGCCGGCCGGCAAGGTCGACAAGGATCCGAAAACGCGATTGCAGGAGTGGTTGCAGGCGCGGCAGCTGGAGCGGCCGGCATACGCCCTGGTCGATACCCGCGGGCAGGATCACGAGCGCGTGTTCCTGGTCCGTTGTTCCCTGGACGCGCCGGCACTGGCCGCCGAGGCCGAAGGCGCCTCGCTGCGCGCCGCCGAACAGGCCGCTGCCGAACAGGTGCTGGCGCAATTGGAGAAACAGAAATGACCTTGCCCTACCGCGCCGGCACGATTGCCGTCATCGGCCGTCCGAACGTCGGCAAATCGACGCTGATCAACGGCCTGGTCGGCGCCAAGGTCAGCATCGTCTCGCCGCGCCCGCAGACCACGCGTCACCGTCTGCTCGGCATCGCCACGTTTCCCGAAGGCCAGTTGATGCTGGTCGATACCCCGGGCATCCATGGCAAGCAGAAGAACGCCATGAACCGCTACATGAATCGCGCCGCTCGTGGCGCGGTTTCCGATGTCGATGCGGCGGTGCTGGTGATCGAGGCCGGCCGCTGGTTCGAGGACGACGCGCTGGCCTATGCCGCGCTCAAGGAATCGGGCGTGCCCTGTGTGCTGGTGGTCAACAAGGTCGACAAGATCACCGACAAGGGCAGCCTGTTGCCTTTCATCGCCGAAGTGACGCGCGAGCGCGAGTTTTCCGCCGTGCATCCAATTTCCGCGTCCAAGCGAAAAGGTACCGATGCGCTGGTCAAGACCCTGATCGCGCTGATGCCGGAATCGGAAGCGCATTACGCCGACGACGAGATCACCGACAAGAGCGAACGCTTCCTCGCCGGCGAACTGGTGCGCGAACAACTGATGCTGCGCCTCGGCGAAGAACTGCCGTATGCGGCGACGGTGGAGATCGAGAAATTCGAAGTCGATGGCGAGATGCTGCGCATCGCCGCGGTGATCTGGGTCGAACGCGAGAGCCAGAAACCCATCGTGATCGGCAAGGGCGGCGAACGCATGAAGGCGATCTCGACCGGTGCGCGCCTGGGCATGGAGCGCCTGTTCGATCGCAAGGTGTTTCTCGAAACCTGGTGCCGGGTACGCGAGGGCTGGTCGGACGACGAAGCGGCGCTGAGCCGGTTCGGCTACACCGACTGAGCATGCGCGCCGACGGGTTCCCGCGCGGCTAGCAAGACTGCATGCGCATCGATGCACAACCAGCGTTCGTGTTGCATGCGCGGCCCTGGCGCGAAACCAGCCTGCTGGTCGAGTTGCTGACTCGCGATCACGGCCGCGTCGGCGTCGTCGCACGCGGTGTTACCGGCGCCAAGCGCCATCTCCTGCGCGCCGCGCTGCAACCGCTGCAATCGATCCGCATCGACTACCTGCCGCGCGGCGAACTGGCGCGGCTGATCCAGGCCGAAGCCATCGATGCCGCACCGATGCTCGCTGGCGAAGCCTTGATGGCTGCCTTCTACGTCAACGAGCTCGTGCTCAAGCTGACGCCGCGCAACGATGCCATCGCGCCAGTGTTCGATCTTTATGCGCGCGTGCGTGGCGATCTCGCCGGAAACGCGCCGCTGGCCTGGACGCTGCGTCGCTTCGAACGCGATCTGCTTGATGCCCTCGGTTATGGCCTGCCCTGGGATTCATTGGCCGACGACGAAGCGCTGGAGCCTGAGGCGCGTTATCGACTGGATCCCGAACACGGCCCGGTGCGGGAATCGCGCCGCGGTGTCGACAGCGTGAGCGGTGCGGCGCTGATCGCGCTCGCTGCCGACCAGATGCCCGCGACTGAGTTGTTGATGGAATTGCGCGCGGCGCTGCGCGGCGTGCTCGCCTCGCATCTTGGTCCACAAGGCTTGCGTTCGTGGGGCTTGCTCGGCGAGTTGGCGCGGGTCAGGCCGCGTCGCCAGGAGTGAGCGCGGCCGTCGCGAGCTGATCGGCTACCGCGAATTCCCAGAGCTGAAGATTGCCGGGGTCGAGCGGCGCGACGCTGAGCCGATCGACCGCTTGCAACAGGCGCACCGCGCCGACAAAACTGCAGCCGGCCTTGAGCTTGTGCAGCGCCGCGCGCGCGGAATGCACGTCCCCGGCGGCGCAGGCGGCGATGACGGCATCGCGCTGTTTCGGTAACTCCTCGAGAAACAATCCGCGCAGTGCCTGCAGGGATTCGCGGCGTCCGCCGACGGCGGACAATGCCTGGGCTTCGTCCCAGACTGGTCGTTTCTCGCCGATGTGCCAGGCCGGTGCTACCAACATCTCCGGCCGCAACGCGCGTCGCACCGATGCCTGCAAGGCAGCGACGGTGATGGGTTTCTGCAGCACTTCAAGAAAACCCGCGCTGCACATCCGGTCGAAATCGTCGCGGTGCACTTGTGCGGTGATCGCAAGCGCCGGTGTATCCGGATGCGCTTCACGCAATGCCGCGAGCGCGCCGCAGCCGTCGCCATCGGGCAGGTTGGCATCGATCAGCCACAACGCGTAGCCGTGTAGATCAACTCGTACGCGGGCCTCGGCGATGCTGGCCACGGCATCGACCTGCGCCGGCAGGCCGGACAGCGCCTCGTGCAGAAACGCGCGGCTGACGACATCGTCCTCGATCAACAACAGGTGCGGGCCCATCGTGCTCATCGTCAGCGGCTTCGCTCACAGGTCCGGTCAAACCGACTATTCTTGCAGCATGCGGATTACCCAT
>NZ_DATGBO010000078.1:0-5458 GCF_035312645.1 Arenimonas sp. | reverse complement strand
GCTGGCCTCGAAGCCGGCGATCTGCACCTTGCGCTCGGCATCGACCACGCGGGCCTGCGTGTCGGCCAGCGCGGTCGCCTGTTGCAGTTCCTGGCGCACGCCCTGGGCCAGGCATTGCGTCTCGAAGGTCACCTTTTCCTGCTCAGCGATCTTGCGGTCGGTGAGCGTGCGCATCAGTTCCTCGGGCGGCACGATGTCGCCGATCAGCGTGTCGACCGCGCCGACGTTGTACTCGCTCAGCACCGACGAGATCGCCTCGCGCGCCTCGTTCTGGCGGTCGGAACGGTTCTTCAGGAAATCGATGATGTCGCTGCCTTGCGCGGCGTTGCGGAAGTAGTTGCCGATGGTCGGCTCGAGCACCTGCGTGACCAAGGCGCTCATGTCGCCGAAACGCGCGATCACTTTCGGCGCGTCGTTGCGCGGGATGTGGATGATCTGCGAGACGTCGAGATTGAACTTGAAACCGTCGGCCGAGCGCACGGTGATCGTCGACAGGTTGGCGTCGAGGCGATGCGCCTCGGTCTTGCCGGTCGCCCAGTTCAGCACGACGTTCGCGGTGGGCACGTTGACTACCTTGTGCGTGTTCGGATTGATCGGATATTTGCCGGGGTCGAGCGGATCCACCCACACGCCTTTTTCGCCGCGCGACACCAGGTTGCCGTGCTTGAAGGAATCGCCGGTGACATCCTTGCCTTCGCGTCCGATGTAGGCGATGACGACGCCGACGTTGGCGATCGGCACGGTCGACATCTCGACGATCTCGACGGTGACGAAGCGCGGGTTGAGGAAGTAACGGCCGGCGAGCAGTACCTGTTCCTGCAAGCCCTTGTTGCCGCCGTTGGCGATGAACTTGTCCGGATCCTGGAACATGTTGTGGCCTTCGATCTCGCCACCGGCGATCTCGCCGGTCGGCAGCGGCGTGCCTTCCTTCGCGGTGACGACACCGATCTTGTTTTCCGGGATGTCGACGACGTCATCGAGGCGCACGTCGAACAGGATCGGATTGATGCGGTAGTTGCCTGGCGGAATGATCTTCACCTGCGGGCCGCGTTCGCCGCCGCCAGCGAAGAAGGCTTTCGCGTCCTGATAGGAATCGCATTCGATGCCCTTGGCGATGACGCGACCGACTGGCAGCGGATTGCCGTCGTGCGCTTCGACGACGCCGAGCTTGCCCTGCGGAATTTCCGTCGCGGGCGCGAGCTCGACGGTGAACAACAAGGGATTGATGCGATAGGTGCCCGGCGGAATCACTTTCATCTGCGGGCCGCGCTCGCCGCCGCTGGTGAGGAAGGCGCGCGCGTCCTGGAAATAATTGCAGTCGATGTCGGCGGCGATGACGCGGCCGCGCGGCAGCGGCTTGCCGTCGCAGGCCTGCACGACGCCGATCTGGCCCTGCGGAATCATGGTGAACTTGATCAGCTCGATCGTGTACTGCCAGGGCCACAGGCCGACATGCAGGCCCGGCGACAAGGTGTCGGCCTGATAACCGGCCTCGCCTTCAAGCGCGACGATCTGGCCGTCGGGCAGCTTGCTATGCGCGCCGAAGATCACGAATTTCTTGGTGACCGTGCCGAGGCTGTCGTCGGGCACGATGATGATGCCGAACAACCAGAGAAACGCTTTCCAGAACAGCAGGGCGATAAGGACGATGGCGATGCCGCCGATCAGGCCCAGGTGATTCATGACTTCATCCACGATGCTGCGCTCCGGTGTTGTGTGGGGTGTTGCGGTGAATATTGAAGATCAAAAAAGTTTTTGCAGGAGCGGCCATGGCTGCGATTTGCATCGCTGCGCGCGACTTGGAGCGGTCGTGCTCATGAGCGCTCCTGCGGACTACGCACGATGCAGGATCATCTCCAGCACGAACTTGCTGCCGAAGAAAGCCAGCGCCAGCAAGGCCATCGCGGTGAGCGTGAGCTTGACCGCGCGTGGGCCGCGCCAACCGTAGCGCCAGCGGCCGAACAGCAATGTCGCGAGCACGACCCAGCTCAGTAGCGAGAGCACGGTCTTGTGCACGAGGTGCTGCGCGAGCAGGTTTTCGACGAACAGCACGCCTGTCACGAGGGCGAGCGTGAGCAGCACGAAGCTCGCGGCAAGCGAGCGGAACAACAGCGATTCGAGTTGCGTGAGTGGCGGCAGCGCGCGCAGCCAGCCGTGCAGTTGTCGTTGCCGCAGCGCGCGCTCCTGGAACCACAGCATCAACGCCAGCAGGGCAGCGACAGCAAGCGCGGCGTAGGCGAGCAGGGCGAGCAGGGCGTGCGTCTGCAGGCGCCAGTCGAGTGAATTGGCGATGCCGTGGCCGGCGAAGTGATAGAGCAGCAGGAAGAATGCCGCGAGCGGATACACCAGCACGCGCAGCGCTTCGAGCCGCTGTGTGCCGGCGGCGATCGTGCTCATCGCCGCCATGCCCAGACCGACCAGCGACAGCGCCGCGAAGAAATGCAGATCCGGCCCATGCAGGCGATGCCAGCCGATCCCATGGGTGGTGGCATGCAGGGCCAAGGCCGGCAGCACCAGCCAGAACAGTCGCAGCGGCTGGGTTTCGTCCTGGCGCAGGCGGAACACCAGCAGGGCCGCGGCGGCGAGATAGGCGAGGGCGGCGAGCAGGGGGATCAGCAATTCAAGCATGGCGAGAGTTTGGCATACCGTCCGGAAGGCGCGAACCGGTCTCGACGAGGGCGCCTCGACCGGTCGGGCTGCGCGGGCCGGCGCGGTATACTTCGCGCCCCCGAAACAAGGCACCAGACTCCCATGTTCGAGTCGCTGACCCAGCGTCTTTCCGGCACCCTGCAACGCCTGCGCGGCCGCGGCCGTCTGAGCGAGGAAAACATCCGCGAAAGCCTGCGCGAAGTACGCATTGCGCTGCTTGAGGCCGATGTCGCGTTGCCGGTGGTGGTCGCGCTGATCGAGCGCATCAAGGGCCGTGCGGTCGGCCAGGAAGTGCTGACCAGCCTGACGCCGGGCCAGACCCTGATCAAGATCGTGCACGACGAAATGGCGGCGGTGATGGGATCGCAGGCCAGCGATCTGAACCTCAACGTGCCGGCGCCGGCGATCATCCTGATGGCTGGCCTGCAGGGCGCGGGCAAGACCACGACGGTCGGCAAGCTCGCCAAGCACCTCAAGGAAAAGCGCAAGAAGAAAGTGATGGTGGTGAGCTGCGACGTCTACCGTCCGGCGGCGATCCAGCAGTTGGAGACGTTGGCGAAACAGGTCGACGTGTTGTTCTTCGCCAGTGCCGTCGGCCAGGATCCGGTGGCGATCGTGCGCGCGGCGATCGACGATGCGAAAAAGAGTTTCGTCGATGTGCTGCTGGTCGACACCGCCGGACGCCTCGCGATCGATGAAGCGATGATGGCCGAGATCAAGGCGCTGCATGCCGCGATCAAACCGGTGGAAACGCTGTTCGTCGTCGATGCGATGACCGGCCAGGACGCCGCCAATACCGCCAAGGCTTTCAGCGAAGCGTTGCCGCTGACCGGCGTGGTGCTGACCAAGACCGATGGCGATGCCCGCGGCGGCGCGGCGTTGTCGGTGCGCTACATCACCGGCCAGCCGATCAAGTTCATCGGCGTTGGCGAAAAACCCGATGGCCTGGATATTTTCCATCCCGACCGCGCCGCGAGCCGCATCCTCGACATGGGCGATGTGCTGTCGCTGGTCGAGCAGGTGCAGTCGCAGGTCGATCAGGACAAGGCGGCGAAATTCGCCGAGAAGGTCGCCAAGGGCAAGAAGTTCGACCTCAACGACATGCGCGACCAGATGGAACAGATGCAGAACATGGGCGGCATCTCGGCGCTGATGGACAAGCTGCCAGGCATGGGCCAGATCCCGGATTCGGTGAAGAGCCAGGTCACCGGAAAGGAAGTGCCGCGCATGGTCGCGATCATCAACTCGATGACGAAGAAAGAGCGGCGCAATCCCGGCCTGCTCAACGGCTCGCGCCGCGCCCGCATCGCCAAGGGCTCGGGCACCACGCCGGCTGACGTCAACAAGCTGCTCAAACAATTCCAGCAGATGGAAAAGATGATGAGCAAACTCTCTGCCGGCGGCATGAAGGGCATGATGCGCGGCATGAAGGGCTTGATGGGCGGTGGCGGTGGTTTTCCGGGTGGGTTTCGGCGCTAACGCTCCGGGTTTCGCCATGCTGGGGACGGATGGGAGATATCCCGCGCCTTGGCGAATGCGGTTTTGAGCGGCAAGGTGGCCGCGAAAAGCGACAATCGCAGCGCTTTTGCGGGATCAGGCTGTGCTGAAAGCAGCAAAAGTCGGGCGAAAAGCGCCTGTGCCGGCGGGAAATGTGCCGATATCGGCAATTTCCCGGCAGCGATGGCGATTTTTTCGCCAAGGCAGGGGGTTTCAACTGGGATTTCTGGGCCGGGGCTTCGATAGGGCGCCGCTGCGTCCTGGAAAAATTGCGGTCATGCCCGCCCCTGCGGTTGGGGGATCTGCAGGGTTCCCCTAACTCATTGAAGCGGCTATAATCGCCGGCTCCCCGGGGGCTTCTGGCACCGGCATCCACCCAGAACTACAGAGCAAACCGAAATGGTCAAGATTCGCCTGACCCGTGGCGGCGCCAAGAAGCGCCCCTTCTACCACATCGTCGCCACCGATCATCGCAACAAGCGTGACGGCCGTTCGCTTGAGCGCCTGGGTTTCTACAACCCGGTTGCCCAGGGCAACGAAAAGCGCGTCGAGCTCAATACCGAGCGCGTGAACCACTGGGTTGCCCAGGGCGCGCAGCTGACCGACAAGGTCCGCATGCTGCTCAAGGAAACCGCTGGCCAGGCTTCGGCCTGAGCCATCGCCTCGCGACACTGACGCGAGGGCCATGCCGATGAACCAAGAGCGCCGAATCCTGCTGGGCAGGGTCCTCGGCGCTTTTGGCGTTCGTGGCGAACTGAAATTCCAGTCGTTCACCGATCCGGTGGCGACCGCGCTCAAGTACCAGCCCTGGTTGCTGGTGCACAACGGCAATGAGCGCGAGCTGCCGCCCGTACGCGGCCGCGAAACCAACAAGGGCCTGGTCGTGACGTTTCCCGACTGTGCCGACCGCGACGTCGCGGAAGCCCTGGTCGGCGCGGAAATATGGGTGGCGCGCAGCCGCCTACCCAAGCCCAAGCCGGGCGAACATTACTGGGTCGATCTCGAAGGTCTGGCGGTGAGTACCGTCGAAGGCGTCGAGCTGGGCAAGGTCTCGTATCTGTTCAACACCGGCGCCAATGACGTGATGGTCGTGAGTGGTGATCGCGAACGCCTGATCCCTTACGTCAACGAGCAATTCATCGTTTCCGTCGATTTCGATGTGGGCCGGATTGTCGTCGACTGGGATCCCGATTTCTGATGCGTGTCGACGTCGTCAGCCTGTTCCCCGATTTCATCCGGCAGAGCGTGCAGGTCGGCGTGGTCGGGCGCGCCGTCGAACGTGGATTGCTCACGGTGGATGCGTGGAATCCGC
>NZ_DATGBO010000077.1:0-54207 GCF_035312645.1 Arenimonas sp. | reverse complement strand
GACGCGTTGTCGGCACTGCGATTCATCCGTCATCCCATGTTGGTCGAGAGTCGCGTGTACCGGCGCGCCGGCGGGCCAGGATCACCCCGGACCCTGCGACAGCCCATGTCGGCCGCAACTCGACAGTCGCGGGCACCATGGGCATTGGTTGGTCAATTGACGGTGAAGCCGTTGCGCTTCGTTCAGCAGCGCATCCGGTTGCCCGTGGAATCAAGTCATTTCGGCAACGTGCGCATGTTCCCGGGTGGCGGCGAAGCGGACGGCCGGCGCGCGCTCCTGCGCCAGCTGCAGGTTGACGCGCGTGGGCGCCAGATAGACCAGCTCGCCGGCGGCATCCAGCGCGAGGTTCATGGCGTTCTTGTCGCGGAATTCCTCGAGTTTTCGATTGTCGGCGCAATGGATCCAGCGCGCCGTGCTGATCTGGATCGGCTCGAAGGCGGCGTCCACGCCGTATTCGTCCTTCAGGCGATAGGCGACGACATCGAACTGGAGGGTGCCGACGGCGCCCAGGATCAGGTCGTTCGACATGAGCGGACGGAAGAACTGCGTGGCGCCTTCCTCGCTCAATTGCGCCAGGCCTTTCTGCAGCTGCTTGAGCTTGAGCGGATCGCGCAGTCGCGCGCGCCGGAACAACTCCGGTGCGAAATTCGGAATGCCGGTGAATGACAGGGGCTCGCCTTCGGTGAAGCTGTCGCCGATCGAGATCGTGCCGTGGTTGTGCAGGCCGATCACATCGCCCGGATACGCGGTCTCGACGATCTCGCGGTCGCTGGCCATGAAGGTCAGTGCATTCGCGAGCTTCTGCTCCTTGCCGCTGCGCACATGGAAAGCTTTCATGCCGGCGTCGAAGCGACCCGAGCACACGCGCAGGAAAGCGACGCGGTCGCGGTGCATCGGGTCCATGTTCGCCTGGATCTTGAACACGAAGCCGGAGAAGACTTCTTCTTCCGGCGCGATTTCGCGCGAGGTGGTCGGGCGCGGTTTTGGTGCCGGCGCGTGCTCGACGAAGAAATCGAGCAGCAACTGCACGCCGAAATTGTTAACCGCCGAGCCGAAGAACACCGGCGTCTGCCGGCCGGCGAGATATTTATCCTTGTCGAACGGATGCGAGGCGCCTTCGACGAGTTCGAGCTCTTCGCGCAATTCCTTCAGCATGTCGGCGCCGATGCGCGCGGCCAGCTGCGGGTCGTCGAGCGAGGCGAAGATCGTTGAATCCTGGCGGGTGAAGTTGCGCCCCGATTCGAACAGGTGTACTTCGCCGCTGACCAGATGCACCACGCCCTTGAGGCGCGAGCCCATGCCGATCGGCCACAGGATCGGCGCGCACTGGATGCCGAGAACGGATTCGACCTCGTCGAGCAGATCGATAGGCGAGCGGCCTTCGCGGTCGAGCTTGTTGATGAAGGTCATGATAGGCGTGTCGCGCAGCCGGCAGACTTCCATCAGCTTGATCGTGCGTTCTTCCACGCCTTTCGCGCAGTCGATCACCATGAGTGCGGAATCCACTGCCGTCAGCACGCGATACGTGTCTTCCGAGAAATCCGCGTGGCCGGGCGTGTCGAGCAGGTTGACGATGCAGCCCTCGTACGGGAACTGCATCACCGAGGACGTCACCGAAATGCCGCGTTCCTTTTCCAGCGCCATCCAGTCCGAGGTCGCATGGCGCGCGGCCTTGCGCGACTTCACGCTGCCGGCCATCTGGATCGCGCCGCCGAACAACAACAGCTTCTCGGTCAGCGTGGTCTTGCCGGCGTCGGGATGCGAGACGATGGCGAAGGTGCGGCGGCGGTGGGTTTCGCGCAGGTGTTCGGACATGGGGCGGACGCCGCGGCAGGCCGCAGCGGGGGTCGGAAGAAGGGCGGCGAGTATACCAGCCGGCTGCGGCGCGGCCCTTTGGCACCTGTAGGAGCGGCGCAAGCCGCGATTTCTCCAATGTGCGTCGCCGATTGGGGAAATCGCGGCTTGCGCCGCTCCTACAAAAACGTCATTGCCCCGGCAGCGGCAAAAAGCCGTTCGGGCCGACCATGCGGAAGGGCACCGAGACCAGGCGTAGGCCACGATTGACCTGCACGCAAAAATGCAGGTGCGGGCCGCTGGAATAACCGGTGTTGCCGCTGTAGGCGATCACCTCGCCGAGGTTCACGCGCTGCCCGACCTTCACCAGTACGCCGTTTTCCTGCAGGTGCGCGTAGATCGCCATGCTGCCATCGTCGTGCAGGATGCGGATCAGGTTGGCGCGCTCGGCGAATTCGGCGCGGTTGAGCCCGGCGCCGCTGAAGCCCGATTGCACCTGCATCACCACGCCGCCACGCGCGGCCAGCACCGGCGTGCCGACCGGCACGATCAGGTCGACGGCAAAGCGGTTCTGTTCGTCGGTGTGGGAAAAACCGCCGTGGAAGACCTGGCCCAGGTCCCAGCTGCTGTTCTCGTCCACTGGCAGCGAGTAGGTGACGTTGCCGGCGATCGCGTGCGGATCGCCGGGCATGGTGAGTAGGTTGACGCCGTAACTCGATGGCTGCCCCGGCGTCATCGTCTCGATGCGGCTGATCAGCACGCGCGTGTTGGCGGCGATCACCTGGCGCAGCGGCAGCGCGGGCAGCGACTGCACGTTGATCGCGTCGGTGAACGACAGCTCCAGCTCCAGCGGCCCGCCCAGGCGGTTGCTGACATAGACATCGGTGGCGTCGCCATTGCGCACGCGTTCCAGATCGGCGAGGGAATCGTTGCTGGTCGGCACGCGCGCGCGCGAAACATGCGCGGCGCCGGCGCCGACGGGATTGTGCGGATTGTCGATATGCGGGCCGTTGATCGCGGCATCGATGCGGCGATAAGCGGGATCGCCGGCAAGGGCGAGGGCGGCAGTCATCAGGGCGAGCAGGGGATACAGCAGGAGGCGGGCGATCATCAAGGCAGGCGCAAGTCGGGGGGCTGCGCGAAGTATTGTTCAATTGGCTGGGGTTTGTGAATGCCGAAGCCCTGGGCGAAGTCCACGCCGAGCTCGCGCAAGACTGAACAGATCGATTCATCTTCGGTGTGTTCGGCTACCGTCTGCTTGTTCAGCACATGCGCGATATCGGTGATCGCGCGCACTACCGCCGTCGACAGCGGCGAGCTTTCAAGGTCGCGGACGAAGCTGCCGTCGATCTTGAAATAGTCGACATCGAGGCGGTGCAGGTAGTTGAACGAACAAAAACCGGTGCCGAAATCATCGAGGGAAAATGCGCAGCCGAGACTGCGCATCTGCCCGATCAGCACCTGCGCGCGCGCCAGATCACGCACGGCGCTGGTCTCGGTGACCTCGAAACACAGCTTGTGTGCCGGGATGCGGCTATCGCGCACGCGTTCGAACAGGAACTGCCGGAATCCTTCGTCCACCAGCGAGGCGGCGGTGAGATTGATTGCGCAGGAATCGACCTGCGCGGTCGCGTCGGGCCGCGCCTCCAACCAGCCCAGGGCGAGTTCGACGACGTGCCGGTCCAGCGCCACGCCGAGCTGGAAGCGTTCGGCGGCCGGGATGAAATGACCGGGCGCGAGTCGCTGACCGCTGACCGGATCGCGCATGCGCAAGAGCACTTCGAAGCAGCGGCCGGTGACGGCCTGGCCATGCAGGGGCACGATCGCCTGGCAGTCGAGTTCGAACAAGCCGCCGTCCAGCGCTTCGCGGATGCGCACGGCCCAGCGCATCGATTCGGTGCGCTCCTGGGTTTCGCCGGGCTCCTGGCTGGCCAGGCAGACACGATTGCCGCCGAGTTCCTTGGCGGTGAAACAGGCGGCATCGGCGAGCGAAAGCAGGCGCGCGAATTCCAGTTGGCCGTGTTCGAACGCCACCAGGCCGATGCTGCCGGTGATGTTGAGCACGTGGTCGCGCCAGCCGACACGGTAGTTCTCGATCGCCCGCAGCAGGTCCTGCATGCGCGGCTCGATGCGCGTCGGATCGCCTTCCAGCAACAGCGCGAATTCGTCGCCGCCGATGCGGAACACGCGGTCGCCGTCGCTCACGCGTGCTTTCAGCAGCGACGCGACGCCGTGGATGAGGGCATCGCCGGCGGCGTGGCTGGCGGTGTCGTTGATCAGGGTGAAGTGATCGAGATCGAGATAGGCGAGCGCACGGCTGCCACCAGGTCGCGACAGCGCCTGCATCGCCGCGTCCTCGAAGGCGGCGCGATTGGGCAGACCGGTCGACGCATCGGTCATCGCGCGGCGCAGGACTTTCCGCGTCGCCATGCGCTGCTGGAACATCGCCGCGACCAGTACGAGCGGGATCAGCGAAATCAGGCACATGAAACCGAGCAGCATCGCCGAGTCCAGCGGTTGCGTCGGCGGTGTGAAGCCGGCCAGGCCGAGGCCGGTCAGGGAGGTCAGGTAGAGCACCACGAGGGATGTGGATAGGATCGTCCAGATCGGCTGGAAGCGGATCGCGCTCCACAGCAACAGGCTCAGCGGCAGCGCGACCATCGCCAGCGCGTACAGGCTGCCGCGGTTGCCGCTCCAGTAGACCGTGGCGAACGACAGCACCAGCGCGATCAGCCAGGCGGTTTTCTCGCGCGCACTGGAATAGTCGCGCGATCGCGGCGTATCCGGATTGGTGGCGGGCCCGGCAGTGAGGATCAGCATGCTGGGCGCGATGCTGACGACGCCGAGCAGGTCGCCCATGCTCCATTTCGCCAGCGCTGGCCACCAGTCATCGAGCCCCATCATTCCCGACCAGATCAGACCGGTGCAGCCCACCAGCCCGGAGACCGTCACCATCACCAGCGCACCGCGTAGCATGCCGAAACCGCTGGCCATGGTGATGCGCATTGGCGTGTCGGTGAGGCTGACGGTCAGTGCGCCGGCGAGTACGCCGCAGAGATTGCTCATCACCGAAAACGGAATGAACGCGGCCGGTGCCGGCACGAAAGTGAGATGGGCGATGAGCATCGCCACCGGGATGAAAAGGGCTGAGCGCCAGCCGTAGCGCAGCACCGCGGCGTAGGCGATGCCCGAGGATGGCCAGAACAGGGTGACTTGTTCCGGGCCATGGATGAAGGCCACCGCATACCACGCGCCGAGCAGGTACAGACCTGTCAACAGGATGAATCGCAGCATCGCGCGTCCCCGGATCGCTTGGCCCGAGTGTAACGCCAGTCCTCGCCACGAAAGCAATGCTACCGACGGCGGCTGCTCCGATCTGTGCGGCAACGCACGGCCACGCGCGGGCGCGCACGGCCGCGGGAATCAGCACTCGATGACGTTCACCGCCAAGCCGCCGCGCGAGGTTTCCTTGTACTTGTCCTGCATGTCGCGGCCGGTGTCGCGCATGGTCTTGATCACCTTGTCCAGCGACACCTTGTGCTTGCCGTCGCCGCGCATCGCCATGCGCGAGGCATTGATCGCCTTGACCGCGCCCATCGCGTTGCGCTCGATGCAGGGAATCTGCACCAGGCCGCCGATCGGATCGCAGGTCAGGCCGAGGTTGTGTTCCATGCCGATTTCCGCGGCATTCTCGATCTGCCCCGGCGTGCCGCCCAGCGCCGCGGTCAGGCCCGCCGCCGCCATCGAACAGGCCACGCCGACTTCACCCTGGCAGCCGACTTCGGCGCCGGAGATCGAGGCGTTTTCCTTGTAGAGGATGCCGATCGCGGCGGCGGTGAGCAGGAAATCGAACACGCCTTGCTCGGTTGCGCCGGGGATGAAGCGATCGTAGTAATGCAGCACCGAGGGAATGATGCCGGCGGCGCCATTGGTTGGTGCGGTGACCACGCGTCCGCCGGCAGCGTTCTCTTCGTTGACCGCGAGCGCGTAGAGATTGACCCAGTCGAGCACGGTGAGCGGATCGCGCATGCCGGCTTCGGGCTTGCTCGACAGCTCGGCATACAGTGCCGGCGCTCGCCGAATCACGTGCAAGCCGCCGGGCAAGGTGCCCTTTTCGCGGATGCCGCGCGCAGTGCAATCCTTCATCGCCTGCCAGATCTCGCGCAGGCCGGCACGGATTTCCGTGCTGCTGCGCCAGGCGTGCTCGTTGGCGAACATCAATGCCGCGATGGTCAGGCCGCTGCTTTCGGCCTGCTTGAGCAGTTGATCGCCGGAATGGAAGGGATGCGGCAATTCGGTGGTGTCGGCGACGATTCGATCTTCCGCGGCTTCATCCTGGTTCACCACGAAACCGCCGCCGACCGAGTAGTAATCGCGCGCGGCGAGTTCGCGGCCGTCGGCAGCGTAGGCGATGAAACGCATGCCGTTGGTGTGGAAGGGCAGCTTCTGGCGCTTGTTCATGATCAGATCCTGCTTCTCGTCGAAGCGGATCTCGTGCTTGCCGAACAGGCGCAGCGTCTTGCTTTCGCGGATGCGCTCGAGCGCGGCCGGAATGACGTCGGGGTCGATGGTGTTCGGCATCTGTCCTTCCAGACCCATGAGCACGGCCTTGTCGGTGCCATGGCCGCGACCGGTCAATGCCAGCGAACCGAACACTTCGGCGCGCACGCGCACGCACTCTTCCAGCACGCCGTTTTCTTCCAACCACTTGCCGACGAAGCGTGCCGCCGCGCGCATTGGACCGACGGTATGCGACGACGAAGGGCCGATGCCTATCTTGAACAGGTCGAAAACGCTGACTGCCATGTGGAGGACTTCCGTGAGGGAAAGCTATTCTATGCCCGCGTGCCAAGTTGGCCGCAGTACGCCGCCGAATGTGAGCCCGATGCGTCTGACCCTGTTCCAGCGCGACCACTGCCATCTCTGCGATCTCGCCTACGAGGTGCTGGTCGCCGCCGGCGTGCCCGATTTCGATCCGGTCTGGATCGACGGCGACGCCGCGCTCGAAGCGATCTATGGCGTGCGCATTCCGGTGCTGCGCCGGGAAGACAGCGGCGCGGAACTCGACTGGCCGTTTACGGCCGAGACAGTGCGGGCGTTTTTGGCCTGATTTTTGTAGAAGCGCTGGTAGAAGCGCTGTAGGAGCGACGCAAGTCGCGATAGCTGGCCCCGCAGCGAGAGCTATCGCGACTTGCGTCGCTCCTACTGCGGCACGGCGCTCCTGCGGTTATTTTTTTACGGCCACCGGCTTCGCTACTGGCGCGACCGGCTTCGTGACCGCAGCCGCTGCCAGCACGAGATGCGTTTTCACAGTGACGTTGTTCGGCAGCAAATCGGTGTCCTGCCAATCGCCGGTGCCGACCCTGAAGTCGAGACGTTTGAGCAGCGCCTGGCCATCGAGCACGGGCTTGGCGCCGGCGGTCCAGGTGAACGCCAGCGTCACCGGCTTGCTGATGCCGTGCAGGCTGAGCGCGCCGTCGGCGGCGAACTTGTTGCCGCCGAGCGCGCGAAACTTCGTCGCGACGAAACGCGCCTCCGGCAATTTTTTGCTGTCGAAGAATTCCGCGCCGCGCAGCATTTCGTCGCGCTCGCTGTTTTTCGTATCGGTACTGGCCAGTGCGATACGCACGTCGAAACGGCTGTCGGCGAGTTTCGTCGGATCGAAGCGGATCTGCGGCATGAACTTGCCGAAGCGGCCGTCGAAGGCTTCGCCCTGGTAGCTGGCGGTGAAGCCGAGCGTGGAGCCGGGCTGCATCGTCCAGTCGGCGGCGAAGCTGGCGAACGGCGTCGCCAGCAGGAGTAGCACGGGAACAATGCGGCGCATGGTCAGGTTTCCTCGGTTCGGTTCTTCATCAGCGGCAGCATGCGCACCAGCGTGCGGTCATGCAGGCGGTAGTGATGGAACAATGCCGCGGCGGCATGCAGCACCAGCAGGGCCGCCATCGCGTAGAACAACGACACGTGCGCCGAATGCGCGAATGCCTTGATGTCCGAATCGTAAGCATGCAGCGACGGCACCTTGAACAGGCCGAACCAGTGCAGCGGAAAACCCGCGGCCGAGTTGAACAGCCAGCCCGACAGCGGCACCGCGACCAGCAGCGCATACAGCCCGCCATGGGTGATCTTGGCGATCGCATCCTGCCAGCGCGGCGTGCCCGCCACCGGCGCCGGCGCCGAAGCGACCAGGCGCCAGCCAAGCCGCAGCAGCGTCAACGCGAGCACGGTCAGGCCAAAGCTCTTGTGCAACGCATACACCTGCACCTTGAACGTGCCCAGCGGCAACTCGACCATCAGCAGGCCGACGCTGGCGAGGCCAAGGATCAGCAGCAAGGTCAGCCAGTGCAGGCCGATGCTGATCACGCCCCATTGGTCAGGTTTATTTCTGATCGGCATCGGCATGCTCCTGCGCGTCGGTATCGTGGCCGCTTCGGGTCGCTTCGACTTCGATGATAAGCCGGACGCTGTCGCCAACGACACCGCGCCAGGCGTCCATGGCGAAATCCTTGCGGCTGATCGTCGCGGTGGCCGAGAAGCCGGCGGTCTTGCGCAGCGTCAACGGATGGCGCTTGAGCGCATTCATCGTCACCGCCAGCACCACCGGCCGGGTGACGCCATGCAAGGTGAGCTCGCCAGTGATGTTCGCGGTGGCGTTGCCGGTTTTTTCCACGCGGCGGGAAACGAAATGCGCCTCGGGAAATTTCTTCGCGTTGAAGAACGTTGGGTCGAGGACTTTTTTCTGCCAGTCGGCATCGCCGAGATCGAGCGTGGCGAGCGGGATGACCACGTCGATTTGCGCAGTGGACCAATCGAGTTCGTCGAAACGCAGGCTGCCGTGGCTGCCGGAGAAGCTGCCGATCGGATTCGAGAAGCCGGCATGGCTGATCTGGAATGCGACCCGCGTATGCACCGGGTCGATCGCGTAATCAGTGGTTGCTGCCTGCGCAGCGCCAATGCCGGCAAGGGCCGTTAGCAGCAATGACATCGGCAGTAGCGGACGCGGGAATGGGCGCATGTCGGAGTCCGGTGGTGGCGGAGGGCAAGTCTAGATGCCGACAATGAAGCCCGGGCGCTTGTGAAGGCAACGCATCGTTGCGAGGATGGCCAGCAACGGCGTTCACAAAGCCGGCGCCGGCAACACTCCGGACGCGAGGTCATGCCGTGGGCAGGGGTGCCCGCGGCAGGCAGGATTCCCAATTGCGGTACTTCGGCATTTTTATTCCGCCAGGCATTTCATGGACATTGGGGAGTTCCATGCGGCCTTTTTTCGCCTTGCTTTGCCTGCTTTTCAGTACCAGTCTTTTTGCCGCAATTCCCGCCGAACCTTTGTTCAAGCATGTCGGCACCGCCGATGGCCTGCCATCGACCGGCACCAACGCGCTCGCGATCGATCACGATGGTTACCTGTGGATCGCCACGCACGACGGCCTTGTGCGCTACGACGGCGTCAGTTATCGCGTCTACCGGCACGTGGCCAACGACGAAAGCTCGCTGCCCGGCAATTACGTGCAGACCCTCCATGTCGATGCCGGTAATCGCATTTGGGTTGGCGTCGAGGGCGCCGGGCTGAGCATGCTCGATACCGCGCGGCGCGGCTTTCGACACATCAATCGCGGCAATCATCCGCTGATGCGAAGCG
Organism: Arenimonas sp.; assembly: GCF_035312645.1. Lineage (GTDB taxonomy): Bacteria > Pseudomonadota > Gammaproteobacteria > Xanthomonadales > Xanthomonadaceae > Arenimonas. The sequence continues at coordinate 44,777 of NZ_DATGBO010000077.1, read as the reverse complement.
ACGATGTCTGGGCGATCGATAGCACGCGCGATGGTGCGCTGTGGTTCGGAACGTATGCCGGAGGGCTCTACCGGATCGATGCCGCGGGTACGCCGCGGGAACGGATGACGCGCTTCCTGCCGGCGCGCGGCAATCCGCACAGCCTGCCCGACGCCAATATCATCACCCTGGCGGTGGACCGCGCCGGAACGCTCTGGATCGGCACCACGCGCGGCCTCGCGCGCTGGACGGACCACGGTTTCGATACGTTGCCGCCGGACAGCTTGAGCAGCCGCACGATCCTCAGTCTTTCGCCCGAGGCCGATGGCAGTCTGTGGGTCGGCGGCGATCACGGAATGGATCGCATCCGCGTCGACGGTAGCCTCGAACGGCCGGCATGGAGCGCGCATCTGCTGGATGCCGGAGTGACTTCGGTGCTGCGCGACGAGCGCGGCGATTTGTGGATCGCTACCGAGACAGGATTGATGCGCGAACACGCGGGCGTGATCGAGCGCTTCACGGAAACGATGGTCGGGCACGTGACGATTTTCCAGGCATTGGCCGATGCCGAAGGCGGCCTGTGGTTCGCTAGCTCCAACGATGGCTTGTTTCGGCTGTCTGCTGGTTGGCGCAATTTCAGCGTGGTGACGAGCGGAGCGCGGAAAAACGCCTTGGGCAATGTCGACGTGACGGGCGCAGCAAATGCTTCCGATGGCCGCGTCTGGCTGGTCGGGACGCAGGGAGTACTCGATCGCCTCGATCCTGACGATGGTCCGATCACGCATGTGCTGCTAGGGCAGAAGTCGTTGCCGAGCACCGCATTGAAATCGGTGGCGGAACGTCGCGACGGCAGTATCTGGATCGGCCATGGGCAGGGCCTGAGTCGTTATCGGCCGGACACCGGCGCCGTGACGCATTGGTACATCGGCGACGGCAAACAGGACCTGTTGCCAGGACCGGTCAATCGCTTGCTGGAAACCGACGATGGGTTGCTCTGGGTCGCTTCCTACGGCGGTGGTCTGCAGGCGCGCGATGGCGACGGCCGGGTCGTTTACAGCCTGCGACTCAACGACGGCCAAGGACTGGAGTCGCCGGATCTGACCCAGCTTGCAGCGGGCCCGGATCACATGCTCTGGGTCTCGGGTCCGGCTGGACTGCAGCGTTGGGACCGCGTCGAAAAGCGCCTGCTGCACGTCGAAGGCGCGTCCGAAGGAACCGTCTATGGGTTCGCGTTCGCGTCGGCCAATACGCTGTGGATCCATCGCATGGCGGCGATCGAGGGTTATCACTGGAATGGCCGGCGCTTGCATCTGTTCCGGGTCATCGCCGCCGAACACGGTCTGCCCGCGATCGCCTCGGGTGGTCTCGCGATCGATCACGAGGGCGCGCTCTGGCTGCCGACCCTGCGTGGCCTGTTTCGTTACGACCCCGCGCACGATCGCTTGCGCCATTTCGGTAGTCATGATGGCCTGCCGAGCTCGGAGTTTGGTCCGATCGCGCCGCTGGTCAGTGCGCACGGTACGGTCCTGGTCAGTTCCCGCGCCGGTCTCGTGGTGTTCGATCCCGCGGCTATCCGCACCAACAACAAAGCGCCGGCGCTGGTGATCGATGCGATCAGCCTGCGTCGCGGCGAAGAAGTGCTCGACCTGCCGGTGAATCTCGCCGAGCTCACGCTGGAACCGCAGGACCGTGACCTGCGCATCAATGCGCGGCTGCTGTCTTTCGTCGACCCGCAAGCGCATCGCTACCGCTTCTGGCTGCACGGCTACGATCCGGACTGGGTCAATGTCGACGAACGCGGCGAGCGGATATTTTCCCGGCTCGACGCCGGCGAGTACCGGCTGGAAGTGGTGGCGGCGAATGCCGATGGCGCATGGTCGGCGCCGCGCGGCTTTAGGCTGATCGTACGTCCGCCGTGGTGGCGCAGCGGCGCGGCGATTTTCGTCTGGGTTGTTTCCATCATTTCCGTGCTGATGTGTATCGCGCTGATCTATCGCCGGCGTCTGCGTGCGCGCCACACCGCGATGTTGCGCGAGCAGAGCCGGCAACTCGCCGAACAGGGCTCCGAGGCGAAGTCGCGTTTTCTCGCCAACCTCGGTCACGAGATCCGCACGCCGATGACGGGTGTGCTCGGCATGTCGGAATTGCTGCTTGGCGGGGATCTCGACGAACGCCAGCGCCGCCAGGTCGAATCGATCCAGCGCGCCGGCCAGCATCTGTTGCGCCTGGTCAACGATGCGCTCGATCTCGCCTGCGTCGAAGCCGGCAAACTCACCTTGCAGGACGAGCCTTTCGACCTGCATGTGCTGCTGGAAGAAGTCGCGGCCCTGTTGCGGCCGTCGGCGCATGCCAAGCACTTGCTGTTCGCATTGCAGCGCAGTCCGGGCACGCCGCGTTTCCTGCGCGGCGACGCCGGTCGCGTCCGCCAGATCCTGCTCAACCTCGGCACCAATGCGATCAAGTTCACTGCCCATGGCGAGGTCGCGATCCGCAGCGCGCCCTTGCCCGGTGGCGGCCTGATTCTGGAGGTCACCGATACCGGCCCCGGCCTCAATGCGCAGCAGCAGGCGCGGCTGTTCCAGCGTTTCGAACAGGCCGAAGGCGCGCTCACTGCGCAGCGTTATGGCGGTAGTGGTCTAGGCCTGGCGATCAGTCAGGAGCTCGCTGCGGCGATGCAGGGTCGCATCGAAGTGCAGAGCGATCCCGGCGCAGGCGCGATCTTCCGGGTGATGCTGCCGCTGGCGAATGCCGCGCATTCGGAAGTCGGCCTGCCATCCCTGCCGTTGCCGATGGTCGCCGGTACCTCGCTGCGTCTGTTGGTGGTCGAGGACGATGTGATGATCGCCGAGGTCGTCGTCGATCTGTTGCGTTCGCTCGGGCATCAGGTCGCGTTGGCGACGCAGGCGTTGTCGGCGCTGTCGGAGTTGCGCAACGGTGACATCGATCTTGCCTTCATCGATCTCGATCTGCCCGGCCTCGACGGCTTCGAGTTGAGTCGAATCATCCAGTCGCAGGGTCATGCCTGCGCACTGGTCGCGATCACCGCGCGCGCCGATCCGCAGGCCGAGACGCAGGCGTTCGCGGCGGGCATGCACGGCTTCGTGCGCAAGCCGGTGAACAGCGCGATGCTGACGGCGGTGATGATGCAGGCGATGCCGCATTGGCGACGCGCAGAAGAGCGTGCGGCCAGTCAGGCCGAGGCGCAGTTGCCAGCGCCGGTGAACTTGCGTCTGGTGTGATGATGGCGGTCTGGGTTCACGATGCCCTGCATCGCGAACCTACGGTCACTGCGTCGTGGCGCTGCTCGCTGAGGGCGCGAGCGGCGGCTCGGTGTCGGGTGTCGTCGCGATCGGCGCCTGCAGGCGATTGCGTTTGACGAAGGCCTGCCATTGCCGCACCTGGCCATTGAAGGCATTGAGATCGACGAAGCCCTGAATGCCGGCGACATGGCCGCGATTGCCGTACTGCCACAACTCCCAGGCGCCGCTGGTCTGCCAGCTCGGCTTGCCGTAGACATCGCGCACCCAGAGCCGGCGCTGGTCCAGCGCGAGCTGCGGATCGGTGACGAAGGCCTGATAGAAATCGTGGGTCACGTACAGCACCGGCGTCCGGTCGTAATGCATCTGCACGGCCTCGAGGAAAGCGTCGATTTCCTTCGCCTGCTCCGCGAGGCTGCCTTCGGGGCGGCAGTTGCCGCCGAACTCCAGATCGATCGCCGGTGGCAATGCCGCGGCATCGACGGGGACGGTCGAAAAAAACAGATCCGCCTGCGACAGCCCATCGCGACACAGCGAATAGTAGTGATAGGCGCCGACCTGCAAACCGCTGGCGCGGGCGTTGCGCCAGTTTTCGTCGAAACGTTCGTCGCGGAAATCACCGCCCTCGGTCGCCTTGATGTAGGCGAACGCAAAGCCTTCACCGGCGACCTGGCGCCAATTGATATCGCCCTGGTGGTGCGAGACATCGATGCCGCGGATCGGAAACTGCGCTGCCGATGGATAATTGAAACGCAGCCAGCCGTGTTGGAACGACCAGTACGCCAGTGCCGCGATCAGGCCCGTCAACGTCAGCAGGATCAGGGCGCGTTTCATCAGGGCGTCCGGGCTCAGGCGGGTTTTCGGCTGAATTCGTGCACGGCATCGACCAGCACTTTCACGTGCGCGGGGTCCATGTCCGGCGACAGGCCGTGACCGAGATTGAACACATGGCCGGGGTGCGGGCCGTAGCTTGCGAGCGTGCGTTTGACTTCGGCGCGGATCGCATCGGGCGAGGCGTACAGCGTCACCGGATCGAGATTGCCCTGCAGTGCGACTTTTCCATCGGTGCGTCGCCGCGCCTCGTCGAGCGAGACCAGCCAGTCGACGCCCAGGCCTTCGGCGCCGGTCGCGGCGAGTTCCTCGAGATAGGGCGCGTTGCCCTTGCCGAACAGGATCAGTGGCGTGCGTTCGGCGCCATCACCGCGCCGGAATTCGCTGGCGATGCGCTGCAGGTAGCGCAGGGAAAATTCCCGGTAGTGATGCGGCGCGAGCACGCCGCCCCAGGTGTCGAACACCATCAGCGCCTGCGCGCCGGCGGCACGCTGCGCGCTCAGATACGCGATCACCGAATCGGTGACGACTTCGAGCAACTGGTGCATCAACGCCGGCTCGTTGAAGGCCAGCGACTTGATCCGGGAAAAATTCTCGCTACCGCCGCCTTCGACCATGTAGCAGGCCAGCGTCCACGGGCTGCCGGAAAAACCGATCAACGGCACGCGATCATTCAGTGCGCCGCGAATCGTGCGCAGGGCATCCATCACATAGCGCAATTCGCCGTCCATGTCCGGCACTGCGAGCTTGGCGATGTCGGCGGCATTGCGCACCGGTCGCGCGAAGCGCGGGCCTTCGCCTTCGGCGAACGACAGGCCCAGGCCCATCGCATCGGGAATGGTGAGAATGTCGGAGAACAGGATCGCAGCGTCGAGGTCGAAACGCTCCAGCGGCTGCAGCGTCACTTCGCAGGCGAGGTCGGGATTCGTCGCCAGGCCCATGAAACTGCCGGCGCGCGCGCGGGTGGCACGGTACTCGGGCAGGTAGCGCCCGGCCTGCCGCATCAGCCACACCGGCGTGGCATCCACGGCTTCGCGACGTAGCGCGCGCAGGAATCGATCGTTCTTCAGCGTCATGGCGTCATCCTTGTTGCCGTGGCATCAGCGCGGAGCATCCACGCCCTGCGCGAACATCACCACGAAACCGCGCCGCACTTGCGCGTCGCGTGCTTTTTCGAAGGCGGCGAGGGCGGCATCCTGCTCGAGAAACTGTTCGCGCTTGAGCTGCACCTTGCCGCCGATCTGTCCGGTCTCGCGCACCAGCGACCAGCCGCCGAGCAGATCCTGCTGCAGGATCAGCTGCACGTATTTCGGATGCTCGCCGGCATCGGGTTTTTGCTGGAGGAGTAAGCGCATAGGGTGGGCATTGTAGCGGCTGGGCTTTGCCGGGGGTGGTGTTCTGTAGGAGCGGAGTGAGCCGCGATTTCTCCATAGGACATCGCCGATTGGAGAAATCGCGGCTCGCGCCGCTCCTACAAAAGCCTACGAAAGCACCGCGAGGATGTCGGCTTCCGGGACGTCGCGCACGACTTCGGCCTGGCCCAGGCCACGCCAGAGGATCAGGCGCAGCGCGCCGGACAGGGACTTCTTGTCCAGGCGCATGCGCGCGAACAAGGCGTCGGCGGACAGACCCGGCGGAATCGTCACGGGCAGACCGAAGCGCAGAAGCAATGCCTGCAGACGTTCGCTGTCGGCGACGGGTGCGCGACCGAGATGCGCCGACAGGCGCGCGGCCAGCACCATGCCGACAGCGATTGCCTCGCCATGCAGCAGGCCACCGTAGCCTTGTTCGGTTTCGATCGCGTGGCCGAAGGTGTGGCCGAAGTTGAGCAGCATGCGTTCGCCCTGTTCGGTTTCGTCGCGCACGACGACGCCGGCTTTCTGTCGGCAGCTCACTGCGATCGCTTCGGCAATCACGTTGGCGTCGCGCGCGAGCAGTGCATCGGCGTGATCTTCAAGCCACTTGAAGAAATCGGCATCGGCGATCGCGCCGTACTTCACCACTTCCGCCAGGCCGGCGCGCAATTCGCGCAGCGGCAAGGTCGCGAGCGTATCGGTGTCGGCGATCACTGCCGCTGGCTGATGGAACGCGCCGACAAGATTCTTCCCCGCCGGCAGATCCACGGCGGTCTTGCCGCCGACCGAGGAATCGACCATCGCCAGCAAGGTCGTCGGCAATTGCACGAAGCGCACGCCGCGCATCCAGCATGCCGCTGCGAAACCGGCGAGGTCGCCGACCACGCCGCCGCCGAGCGCGAGCACGGTGACATCGCGGCTCGCGCCGAGCGCGGCGAGTTCGGCGATCACATCGGCGAAGCGCGCGAGGTTTTTTTCCTGTTCGCCGGGCGGCAGCACCAGGCTGCGAATGTTTTTTTCCAGCAGCGCCGCTTCGACACGGGCAAGGTAATGCGGCGCGACGTTGCCGTCGCTGACGATCAGCGCATGCCGGCCCGGAACCTGCGCCGCAAGCAACCCGGCATCGCCGAGCAGGCCAGCGCCGATATGGATGGGATAGCGGCGCGCGCCGAGTTCGACGAGAAGCGTTTTCATCACGCCGCCTCCGCGCGCTGCCAGCGCGTTTCCAGTTGCGTGGCCAGGCGTTGCACCGCGGTAGCGACGACGAGGCCGTCGGAATCGAAGGCGAGATCGGCGATTTCCTCGTAAAGAGGTGCACGTGCCTGCGCCAGGGCTTCGAGTTTCGCGCGCTTGTTGCCATCGGCGAGCAGCGGCCGCGTGCGATCGCGTGCAAGGCGCTCGAGCTGCTGCTCGATGCCGACCATCAGGTAGACGACGAAGCCGCGCGCGCACAACAGCTGGCGATTGTCCGGCGACAGCACCGCGCCGCCGCCGGTGGCGATCAGCTGCGCCGAGCCCTGCATCAGTTCGGCGATCAGCTGTGCCTCGCGCATGCGGAAGCCATCTTCGCCCTCGTGCTCGAAAATAAGCGGCACGGCGGCGCCGGTGACTTCCTCGAGGCGGTGGTCGGCATCGACGAAGCTCAGTCCAAGTTTGGCGGCTAGGCGCCGACCGATCGAGGTTTTGCCGGCGCCCATGGGGCCGACGAGGACGAGGTTGGGCGCAGGGTTCATGGGGCGGGATGCTAGCATTCCGACCCCGATCAACGGAGCGCGGAATGGCCTTGAGTTCTGCCTGCCTGGTGATTGCCGGCGCCGGCGATGTCGGCGGCCGCCTCGCGGCATTGCGTGCCGCGCGTGGCGAAGACGTGATCGCATTGCGTCGTCGCGATGTCGCCGCAACCGCGCCGGGTATCCGCAATCTGCGCGCCGACCTGGCCAGCGGCGAAGGCCTGTCGCGACTGCCACGGCAGCCGGATGCGCTGGTGTTCTGCGCCGCGCCCGAACAACGCGACGAGGCCGCGTATCGACGCCTGTATGTCGATGGCCTGCGGCGATTGCTCGATGTCGTCGATACGCCGCGGCTGATCTTCGTGTCGTCGACATCCGTCTATGCAGAAGATGCCGGCGAGTGGGTCGACGAGACGACGACGGCACTGCCGAGGGCATTCAACGGCCGCGCCCTGCTCGATGCCGAGCAAATCCTGTCGTTGCATCCGGGCGGCGTGGCGCTGCGACTGTCCGGCATCTACGGGCCGGATCGCGAAGCACTGCTGCGAAGAGCGCGTGCAGGCGAGGCCGACCGCCAGCACTGGAGCAATCGCATCCACGTCGAGGATGCTGTCGCGGCGCTGTCGCATCTGCTCGATCTCGTCGCGCCGCAGCGTTTGTATCTGGGCAGCGACGATGCGCCGGCGTTGGAAGCCGATCTGCAGCACTGGGTTCGCGAGCAGGAAGGTTTGTCGCCGGTGTCGACATTGTCGGCTGGTGATGGACAAACCGGTCGCCGCATCGCCAACGCACGATTGCGCGCCAGTGGCTGGGCACCGGCCTATCCGGATTATCGCGCTGGCTATGCCAAATTGTTAACAAACGCCCCGATATAGTCGCTCCGCAACCTGGATTCCAGTCGGGATCCCAACCTGCCACAGGAGAGAATCATGTCGATCGCAAAAATCATCGAGGTCAATTCGTCGTCCAAGAAGAGCATGGAAGATGCGGTGCAGTCGGGCCTCAAGAAATGTGCCGAAACCGTCAAGAACATCAAGGGCGCCTGGGTCAACGAGATCAAAGTGGTCACCAATGACGACGGTACGGTGTCGGAGTGGCGGGTGAACCTGCGCGTCACCTTCGTCGTCTCCTGATCGCGGTTTCGATACATGAATGAGCGGCGGGCTTGGCCCGCCGTTTTTTTTCGCCATTGCGCCGACGAAGCCAGGTGCAGTGGTGGCCGCATCGGGCGACAATGCCGGGACGCGGCAGACGCCCGCCGCAACCGGATGGAGCAACGATGAGCGATCTGCAGGCCGAGGCACTGAAAACTTTCACCGAACTGTTGGCCGAAGCTACGGCCGCCGGTGATCCGGAGCCGACCGCGATGACTGTCGCGACGGTCGCGCGCAACGGCCGGCCGTCGGCGCGCACGGTGTTGCTCAAGGCCTTCGATGCGCGCGGTTTCGTTTTCTATACCAATTTCGATAGCCGCAAGGGTCGGCAGCTGGCGATCAATCCGCAGGCAGCGTTGTTGTTCCTGTGGAAGGCGTTGCGCGATGGCGAGCATGTGCAGGTGAAGATCGAAGGCACGGTCGAGCCGGTCAGCGCCGCCGAGGCCGATGCGTATTTCGCCAGTCGTCCGCGCCCGAGTCAGATCGGCGCCTGGGCTTCGCTGCAATCGCAGACACTCGATTCGCGTGAAACTTTCGAGCAGCGCTTCGACGAGTTCGAGGAGCGCTACGCCGGCGTGCCGGTACCGCGGCCGCCGCACTGGTCGGGCTTCCGCGTGGTGCCGGAATTGATCGAATTCTGGTACGGCGCGAAATACCGCCTGCACGAACGCCAGCGCTATGAGCGCGTCGATGGCGTATGGACGAAGCGGATGCTGTATCCGTGATGATCGGTCCGCGCCGCATCGTCTGCCTCACCGAAGAGCCGACCGAAACCCTGTACGCGCTTGGTGAGCAAGCGCGCATCGTCGGCATTTCCGGTTTCACCGTGCGCCCGGCGATCGCGCGCAAGGAAAAACCCAAGGTCAGTGCGTTCACCAGCGCGAAGATCGGCGAAATTCTCAAGCTCGAGCCGGATTTCGTCGTCGGGTTTTCCGATATCCAGTCGGAGATCGCCGCGGCGTTGATCAAGCAGGGTGTCGAGGTCTGGATCAGCAATCACCGCAGCGTCGCTGGCATCCTCGACTACATCCGTCGGCTTGGCGCGCTGGTCGGCGTGGCCGACAAGGCGATCGCCTACGCCAATGAACTGCAGCGCGGCCTCGATGCGATCGCGAAAGAAGCGGCGGCGTTGCCGCGACGCCCGAAAGTATATTTCGAGGAATGGGACGAGCCATTGATCAGCGGCATCCAATGGGTGGCCGAACTGATCCGCGTCGCCGGCGGCGACGACATCCTGCCCGAGCGCGCGGAGAAATCGCTGGCGAAGGACCGCATCATGGCCGACGGCAGCGAAGTGATCGCGCGCGCGCCGGACATCATCTTCGGCTCCTGGTGCGGGAAGAAATTCCAGCCCGGAAAAGTCCGCGCCCGTCAGGGTTGGGCGGATATCCCGGCGGTGCGTGATGGTGAACTGCACGAGATCAAGTCGCCGATCATCCTGCAGCCGGGGCCGGCGGCATTGACTGATGGGGTGCGCGAGATCGCCGCGCATATACGCAGTTGGTCGCGTAGGAGCGGGCCTGACCACGACTGATCCTTGAGGCAATCGCGAGCGCTGCAATTGGTATCGCAAGATTTTCGGCAGTTATGCCCGCCCCTGCGGGATGTTGCGACGCAGCTTGTCCCTCCATACGCGGTCGTATAGAACGTCCATACGGCCCGGTATCCAGGGCTGGATGGGTACGACCATTATCCTGGGAGGGAGATATGTCGCGATTCCTGATCGGCCGCCTGTGCGGCGTTTTGCTTTGCCTGTTGTTCGCCTTGCCGGTGGCCGCGCAATCGGGCTACACGCAGACCAGGCAACCGATCGTGCTGGTGCACGGCCTGCTCGGTTTCGATTCCCTGTTCGGTGTCTACGACTATTGGTACGGGATTCCGGCCGAGTTGAGTTCCGGTGGCGCGCAGGTTTACGTCGCCACGGTTTCGGCCAGCAATTCCAGCGAAGTGCGCGGCGAGCAGCTGATCGTCTATCTCGATCACCTGCGGGCGATCACCGGCAAGCAGAGCTTCAATCTGATCGGCCACAGCCATGGCGGCCCGACCATCCGTTACGTCGCGGCCGTGCGGCCCGATCTCGTTGCGTCGGTGACCAGCGTCGGCGCACCGCATACCGGCAGCAAGGTCGCTGATGGATTAGCGACGACATTCCCCGCAGGCTCGGCGGGGCGCGCATTGGTCGCCGGTTTTGTAAACGCGCTATCGACCTTCATCGCCGTCTCGTCGGGCGATGCGCATCCGCAGGACGCGCTCGCGGCGTTGACCTCGCTCAATAGTGTCGGCGCCGCGCAATTCAATGCGCGCTATCCGCAGGGCATGCCGGCGACGAGTTGTGGCCAGGGCGCAGCGACGGCCCAAGGCGTGCGCTACTACTCGCTGGGCGGCACGTCGGTGCTGACCAATATCTTCGACGCTTCCGATGCGCTGCTCGGCGCCGGCAGTCTGTTCTTCGGTTTCGAGGCCAACGACGGACTGGTCGGGCGCTGCTCCAGCCATCTGGGCACGGTGCTGCGCGACGACTATCCCTGGAATCACCTCGACGAGGTCAACCAGACCTTCGGGTTGCGCCAACTGTTTTCGGCGAGCCCAGCCAGCGTGCTGCGCACGCAGGCGAACCGGCTCAAGAACGCGGGTCTGTAAGCGATGCGTGGTCGCCTGGCGATCGCCGCCTGCGCAATGGCGGCGATCGCGATCTGGTGGTTTGCGCGGCCGGCGGCGCTGGTCGCGACCCTGCCGGTGGCAATCGATCAACGCGTGACACCTGTCGTCGAGGATGCGACTGGCGTCACGCGCGCTGCGGTGGATGCGCGCGTGACGACGACGGCGGCGGCGAATGATTCACTGCGCGGCACCGACGTGGATGGTGCGGTGACGGTCGCGGCCAATGGACAACTGCAGGTCGATCGCGAACTGCGGCGGCTGTTCGATTATTTCCTCACGCGCCTCGGCGAGCGTTCGCTGGCGACGATCCGCAGCGATCTCGCCACGTATCTCGCGACAAAATACGCGCGGCCGGTTTGCGCCGCGGCGCTGGAATACTTCGATCGCTACGTCGCGCTGCTCGATGAACTCTCGCACCTCGCGCCCAGCAGCGATGCCCGCGCCGACCTCCGTCGCCTGCATGCGTTGCGGCTGGCGCGGCTGGGTGCGGCGGTCACCGAAGCCTGGTACGGGCGCGAAGAACGCTATCTGGAAAACACCATCGATCGCCAGGCCGTGCTCGCCGATACGTCGCTGAGCACAGAGCAGCGGCAGGCAAGGCTCGATGCCCTGGCGGCGCAACTCGATCCGGCGGAACGCAGCGCGCGTGCGCCCACCGATGCGATGGCGGTAGCGGTGGCGCAGACCGAGTCCTTCGATGAAAACCACGCGAGCGCGGCGCAGCGTTTCGCCGAGCGCTCGCGCCTGTACGGTTCCGAGGCCGCGCGGCGGCTGGCCCAGCTGGATGCCGATCACGCCGCCTGGGACGGGCGCCTCGCCGCGTACGCCGCGCAACGGCAGCGCCTGCTGCAGGATTCGCGACTTGATTCCGCGGCACGTGCGCGTGCGTTGGCGGCGCTGTTGAGCACGAACTTCGACGAACGCGAGCGCCTGCGCGTCGAAGCCTTGACCCGCAGCGATGCGCTGCCGCCGCATGGCTGAGGGCATCCGCGCCGGCGCTTGAGCGGTCGAGTCCGTCGATCCGGCGCGGTGGAAAATTTCCGGATGGATTCGTCACGTGAATCCGCCAGGAAGAAGCCGAAAAATTCAGCCGAGTATTTTCAAGCCCATCTGCGCCAGCAACGCCGTCATCTGTCCGGCCTGCACGGCCTGGTCACTGGAAGCGTTGCCTTGCTGCGCGCGTTTGGCTACGCCCTGGGCGATGGCGGCAAGACGGAAGAAACTGAAAGCGAGCACGAATGGCCAATCGGCGGGCAGGGCGCGGCCGGTGATTTCCGAATAGCGGCGAAGAATTTCGCTTTCTTCGGGAATGCCCAGCGCCTTGCGATCCAGCCCGCCCAGGCCCGGCAGCGCCGGATTGCGCGGCAGGCGCAGCGCCATGCAGAAATAACCGAGATCGGCGAGCGGATGGCCGAGCGTGGATAGTTCCCAATCCACCACCGCGATCACGCGCGCCTGCAACGGATGGAACATCAGGTTGTCGATGCGGTAGTCGCCGTGTACCAGCGACAGCATGCCGTCGTCGGCGGGGCAGCGCGCCGGCAGCTGTTCCATCAGCGTTTCCATTTCCGCAATGACGCGGGTTTCGCTGGCGCGGTATTGCTCGCTCCAGCGCGCGATCTGGCGCTCGAAATACTGACCGTGCTTGCCGTAGTCGTCGAGGCCGACGGCGTGAACGTCGACGGTATGCAAGGCCGCGAGCGTGGCGATGATCGCTTCGAAATACGCGCCGCGATCCTCGACATCCGCCTGCGGCAGTGAGGGGTCCCAGAAGATGCGGCCGTCGACGTATTCCATCAGATAGAACATCGAGCCGATCACCGCTTCGTGCCGGCACAGGTGCAGCGGCTCCGCGACCGGCACCGCGCTGCCGTGCAAGGCAGTCAGCACGCGGAATTCGCGATCGACTGCGTGCGCGGACGCGAGCAGTTCGCCGGGCGGTTTGCGCCGCAATACATATTTTCCGCTCGCCGCTTCGATCAGGTAGGTCGGGTTGGATTGCCCGCCCTTGAATTTCGTCGAGGTCAGCGGGCCACGAAAGCCGGGCACCTGGTCCTCGAGATAGGCGCGCAACGCGGCATCAGGAAGGGCGAGCAGGTTGTCGGCGGTCATGCTGAAATCCTTTCGAGTGTTCCGATGCGGCCTATCCAATGCGACCGATGCGAGGCAAGGGTGCGACAACTCCGCGGGAGGTCGGCGCGGAGCATCACCCTTTCAGCATTGAGCGCGCCAGCGAGGAAATATGCACCTCGTCGGGACCGTCCGCCAGGCGCAGCGCGCGTGCGCCGGCATAGGCCTGGGCGAGAAAATGATCCTGCGACAGGCCGCCGGCGCCATGCACCTGCATCGCGCGGTCGATCACCGCGCAGGCCATGCGCGGCGCGACGATCTTGATCATTCCGATCAGGTCTTTCGCGCCCTTGTTGCCGACCGCGTCGAGCGTCGCCGCCGCCTGCAAGGTGAGCAGGCGCGCCTGTTCGATCTCGCAACGCGAGAGCGCGATCGCTTCCTGCGCCATGCCGTGTTCGCCGATCGGCTTGCCGAAGGCGATGCGGCTGCGCGCGCGCGCGACCATCATGTCCAGCGCGCGCTGCGCCAGGCCGATAGAACGCATGCAGTGGTGAATGCGGCCCGGCCCGAGGCGCGCCTGCGCAATCGCGAAACCGCTGCCTTCCTCATGCAACAGATTGCCGACCGGCACGCGCACGTTTTCGAACGCCATCTCGACGTGGCCATGCGGCGCATCGTCGTAACCGAACACCTGCAGCGGGCGCACGACGCGCACGCCTGGCGTCGCCATCGGCACCAGCAGCATCGACTGGCGACGATGTGCGGGCGCGTCCGGGCTGGTCACGCCCATCACGATAAGAATCTTGCAGCGTGGATCGCCGGCACCGGTTGTCCACCACTTGCGGCCGTTGAGTACGAAGTGATCGCCGTCGCGCAGAATCGGCAGGCCGATATTGGTGGCATCGGAAGACGCGACGTCGGGCTCGGTCATCGCGAACGCGGAGCGGATGTCGCCAGCGAGCAAGGGCGTGAGCCACTGCGCTTTCTGTTCGGCATTGCCGAACATGTGCAGCACTTCCATGTTGCCGGTGTCGGGCGCGGAGCAGTTGAAGATTTCCGAGGCGATCAGCGAGCGACCCATGCGCTCGGCGAGGCGCGCATATTCGAGGTTGTTGAGGCCGCTGCCGTGTTGCGGGTCGGGCAGGAAAAGATTCCAGAGCCCTGCGGATTTCGCCTTGGCCTTCAAGGTTTCGAGCAGCGGCGGAATCGTCCAGCGCTTGCCGGCGTCGTGATCCCATTGCGCGAATTCGCGTTCGGCGGGCAGCACGTGGGTATCGATGAAGGCGGCGAGGCGGTCGTCGATTTCCTTGACGCGGGTCGACATCGGGAACAGGGCGGTCATCGTATTTCCTGTGCGGACATTTCGGATCGAGGGAGCGGACATGTCCGTTCCCACAAAGGCATTGCTAGTAATAGGTCCACAGGTCGCGAGCATCATGCAGATGCGGCAAGGCGTTCCAGCTGCCCAGCGCGAGGCCATAGGGACGGGTGTGGAATTCGCAGAGGCCGCTGTTGCGCAGTGAGAGATTCAAGTCGATGGCAGTGCGATCGCCGGCGCCGAGCGCGGTCTGCGCGAGACGCGAGATCACGCCGCCGGAACTGAGCACCAGCACGTCGCCCTGCGGTGCCAGCGCCGCCAAGCGAGCGCCGGCGGCATTCACGCGTTCGCCGAACATCTGCCACGATTCCGGCAGATCATCGATTCCGCCTGCCGCCCAGGCACCGAGCGCAGCATGAATCATCGCGCCCAGCGACTGCAGGCCGCCGCTTTTGCTGCCGATCACCGCGGGATGGTCGGGATGCTTGTTGACAAAGCCATCGAACACTGCGTGATGATCGAATTCGGCGAGGCCGTTATCGATCGTCGACTCGGGCAAATCCACGCCGCGGCGCGAATAGACGTCGGCGATGGCTTCGAAGGTTTCGCGGTGCCGGCGCATGCCGCCGACCACGACGGCATCGAAACGGTGTCCGGTGTCGGCCAACCATTCGCCCAGCCGCTGCGACTGCGTGTGGCCGCGCGCGGACAGACGATCATAGTCGGACGTGCCGGCGCTGGCCTGGCCATGGCGTATCAGCAGGAGACTCAGAAAAACTCCTGGCGGAAGCTCGCGCGGATCGGTTCGCTGCGTCCCGTTGGCGTCACTTCGATTTCAAAGCTCAGCGTTTCGTGGCCATCGATGCGAGTTTCGCCAAGGTAATACACCGCGTCGCCTTCCTTGACCTCGCGCAGCACCAGGCTTTGGCGCTGGCCATTGAGGTTGGTGACGGTGGCGCTGACCTTGGACGGCACCGCGACATCACTGCCGAGCTTGCCCTTGCGCACCGCGATGTTGATCAGGGCGCGACTGGCCGAACGGGTAATGCCGTATTGCCGGGCGACGTCCGGCGTGAGCGTGGTGGTGGGGATCGCACTGTAGTGCACGGTGATGTCGCCGGCAGTCACCGATTGCGCAGCGGCCAGCATCGGCAAAGCGAGCGAGGAGAGGGACAGGGCTAGCAGGAGGACGATCCGGGACAGGCGCATGGCGGGCTCCATCGGCCGGATGCGAGCCGGCCTGGCCGCATCATCGCGCCGTCCGCGGCGGCTGTCATCCCAAATGCTTGCCCGGGCGACGCCGTTATTCGTAATGCAGGGCGTCGATCGGATTCAGGCGCGAGGCCTTGATCGCCGGGATCATGCCGAAAACGACGCCGATCAGGCTGCAGAAAACCACGCCGAACACCGCCCAGCCGATTGGCACCCGCGCCTCGAAGCTGGTGAAGAAAGTGAACAGATTGCCAAGCAGGAAACCGAGGGCGATACCGATCACGCCGCCGACGTTGCACAACACCACCGCCTCAAGCAGGAATTGCGCCAGGATGTTTTTGCGTTTGGCGCCCAGCGATTTGCGGATGCCGATTTCCTTGGTGCGCTCGGTCACCGAGACCAGCATGATGTTCATGATGCCGATACCGGCGACCAGCAGCGCGACCGCGCCCATCAGGAAGGCGCCGATCTTCACGCCCATCGTGGTCTTGTTGAAATTGTCGATCTGGCTGAGGCTGGTGAAGTAATAGAAATTGTCTTTCTCGTCGTGCTTGAGGTGGCGGCTGGTGCGCATCACCTGGCGGACCTGCTCGATCGCGTCGTTGAGCAGCGCCGGCGTCTTCGAATGCACAGTGACATTGACCGAGCGCGTGAAGCCATCGCGATCGACCATGCCGTAGATCTGCGTGTACGCGCCGCTGGGCATCAGCGCCATCGTTTCGTAGGGGCCGCCGAACGCCGAGACTTTCTTGATGAACACGCCGATCACTTCGAACTTGCGGCCGTCGAGCAGGATTTCCTTGCCGATCGGATCGGTGAACGGGAACAACTGCTCGGCCAGGGCGTGGCCGATCACCACGACCTTGCGCGCGGTCAGCATGTCCATGCGCGAGAGGTTGCGGCCTTCCTCGACGTAATGCGTATTGTTTTCCGGGTATTCGGGCGAGCCGCCGCAGATCGAGATCACCGGTTCGGTGGTGACGCTCTTGTAGGTCGCAGTCTTGCCGCCGTCCCAGATCTCGGTGCCGACCAGATCGACCGAGGACACCTGGTCGCGGATCGCCTGCGCTTCGGCCAGGGTTACCGGCGGCCACTTCTGCGCTTCGCGGCGCTCATCGTTGCTGGTGAAGCCGTTCGGCCACTTCTGCACCTGGAAGGTCTGGGTGCCGAGCACGGTCATTTCCTTTTCCATCGTCGCCTGCATCACCGAGATCGCGGTCATCACACCAATGATCGAGGCCACGCCCAGCACGATGCCGACCAGTGTCAGGAACGAACGCAGCTTGTTGCTGCCGATCGCGCCCAGAGACATCACGAACACGTCGGAATTACGCACGGTATCGCCCCTCTTGCGTCGTTTGCGCGATCACGGAATCACTCATAGCGAAGCGCCTCGATCGGATCGAGCCGCGCGCCGCGGTAGGCCGGGATCATGCCCGAGATCACGCCGACCGCCACCGAGATCACCATCGCGATCAGGATGATCCCGGGCGACAGCGTCGCCGGCATCAGCGTGGCGTTGATGATTGCGGTCAGGATCGCGGAAATGCTGACGCCGATGAGTCCACCGAACAGGCAGATGATCGAGGACTCGAACAGGAATTGCAGCAGGATGCTGCGGCGCTTGGCGCCGATGGCCTTGCGGATGCCGATTTCCTTGGTGCGTTCGGTCACCGACACCAGCATGATGTTCATCACGCCGACACCACCGACGAATAGAGAGATGCTGGTGATCGCCAGCCCGACCAGGACGACCACGCCCATCGTGTTGTTGTAGGCGTCGAGCAGCGTGTCGAGCTTGTTGATCGAGAAATCATCCTTCTCGATCGGCTTGAGCCCGCGGATGCTGCGCATGATGCCGATGGTCTCGAACTCGAAATCGGCCATCGATTCGGCGCTGGGCGCCTTGATCGCCAGGCTCACGCTCGCGCGCCCGCCCTGGGTGCCGAACGTCTTGCCGAAGGTGGTGATGGGGATGTTGATCTGGCGGTCGAAGTTGGGGCCGCCGAAAAAGCTGCCGCCCTGTTTTTCCATCACGCCGATGACCTGGAAGTCGAAGCGGCCGATCTTGAACTGCTTGCCCAGCGGGCTGACGCTGCCGAACAGGCCGTCGGCGACGTCGGCGCCGATCACCGCGACGCGGCGCTTGTACTGCACGTCGAACGGCATCAGGAAGCGGCCCGACGAAGGCGCCATCGTCGACACCAGAACCTGCTTGTCGGTGGTGCCGATGACGTTGATCGAATCCATTTCGTTGCTGCGGTATTTCACGCTCTGGTCGCCGCCGATGGTCGGGTTGACCACAGCGCGGCCCTGCAGGCGATGCGTCAGCGCGGTGTAGACCGGCATCGTGATCTCGGGCCGGTTGCGGAAGGTGAAGTCCGGGCCCATCTGCACCCACGGGCGCTTCGACACGTAGATCACATCCGAGCCGACGGAGGCGAAGGTCTGCCGGAACGTCGCCTGCAGGCCGTTCGCCGCGGTCATCGTGGTGATCACCGCGACGATGCCGATGATGATGCCGAGCGCGGTGAGCGCGCCGCGGCTCTTGTTGGCGACAATCGCATTGATCGCGATCTTGAACGACTCGGCGATGTCGATGCCAAGCTTCATGGCATGGCTTCCACGGCTTGCGACTTCATGGTCATGGCGAAGCTGTACGGGAGGGTTCCCGCAACTCGCGAATCCACAGTCATGGCGGGGATAGGGCTCATCACCGCCTCGTGTCGCTTTCGATCACGCCGTCGCGCAGGCGCACGACGCGGTGGGCATGGGCGGCGATTTCGTCTTCGTGCGTGACCAGAATGATGGTGTTGCCCTTGGCATGCAGTTCGCCGAGCAAGGCCATGATCTCCTTGCCGGTCGCGCTGTCGAGGTTGCCGGTCGGTTCGTCGGCCAGGATGATCGACGGGTTGTTGACCAGCGCGCGCGCGATCGCCACGCGCTGGCGTTGGCCGCCGGAAAGTTCGCTGGGCTTGTGGTTCATGCGTTCGGTCAGGCCGACCGAGCGGATCGCTTCTTCGGCGATGCGCTTGCGTTCGGCCTTCGGCTTGCCGGCGTAGATCAGCGGCAACTCCACGTTCTTGAACACGTTCACGCGCGGCACGAGGTTGAAGGTCTGGAACACGAAGCCGATCTTGAGGTTGCGGATCTCGGCCAGCTCGTCTTCGCTCTTGGAATCCACCGCCTGGCCTTCGAGCCGGTAGCTGCCCGACGTCGGTACGTCGAGGCAGCCGATGATGTTCATCAGCGTCGACTTGCCCGAACCGGACGGACCCATGATCGCGACGTATTCGTTGCGCAGGATCTCCAGCGAGACGCCGGCGAGCGCGCGCACTTCCTGGTCGCCCATCGTATAGGTCTTGACGACCCGGTCGATGTGCAAGGTGCTGCTGGTGGAGGCGGGTTGGGCGGACATGGTCACTTGTCGCCTTCGGTCTTGTCGCCTTCCTTTTTCTCGCCGGGCTTCTTGATCGTCACTTCTTCGCCAACGTCGAGATCGCGGGAGATCGCGCGGTAGCTGCCCGACACAACGGTATCGCCTTCGGCCAGGCCGCTCTTGATCTCGATCGCGTCGTCGCTCTGGATGCCGGTGACGACCTGGCGCGCTTCGGCCTTGCCGTCGGCGATCACGAACGCGACTTCGACGAAACCGTCGGCGCCGGCGGTGAACTTGTCCGTCTTGCCATCCTTGCCTTTGAGCTGGTCGAGCGTGCGCACGGTGACCGATTGGATCGGCACGCTGAGCGCCTTGGGCTGGGTCGCGGTGACGATGTCGGCGCTGGCGGTCATTCCCGGGCGCAGCTTGGACGTGTCGCTGGTGATCGCGATCTTCACTTCGAACTCGGTCTTCTGCACAGCCGAGCCGGCCGTCGCGGCGGTGGCGCTGCTGGCGATTTCCGAGACCTTGCCGGTGATTTTCTCGCCGAGCACGGCGTCGACGCTGATCTCGGCCGGCTGGCCGATCTTGATCGCGTTGATGTCGTTCTCGTCGACGTTGACCAGCGCTTCCATCGCGCCCAGCTGCGCGACCTTCATGATCAGGTCTTCCTGGAACTGCGAGCCGATGGCGATTTCGCCGCGCTCCTTCTTGAGGTCGCTGACGGTGCCGGAGATCGGCGCGTAGATCGTCGTCTTGGACAGGTCGTCCTGCGCCTGCTTGAGGAAGCCGATGGCCTGCTGCACCTGGTCCATGGCCGACTGGTAGCGCGAGGATTCGACCTGGAAGGAGGTGTGCGCGGTGTCGAGTTCGTTCTGCGAGACCAGCTTGCGGCCGATCAGTTCACGGGCACGGTTGTAGACGCGCTCGGCCTGGTCGCGGTTGTTGCCGGCGAGCTTGGCGTTGGCTTCTGCGGAGCGGACGTTGGCTTCCTGGCTCTGCACCGCGGCCAGGTATTTCTGCCGGTCGAGTTCGACCAGCAACTGGCCCTTCTCGACGTGATCGCCTTCCTTGACGTCCAGGCGGGTGATCTTGGCGCTGACGTCGGCGCTGATGTTGATTTCGGTGTTCGGCTGGATCTTGCCGGTGCCGTTGACCTTCTGCACGATCAACGCGCGCTTGGCGACGGTCGTTTCGACCTCTTCACCTTTGCTCTGCTTGCCCTTGACCGTCACATAGCCGCCGATACCGACCACGATGACCACCGCGGCGATAGCAGCTATCCAAGTTCGTTTTTTCATTTCAATCGTCCCCTTTGCCAATGCGCGCATCGGAACATACACGGGGCAGGCGCCCGCAGTGCCAAAAGTGTTGTCTACCTTTGGCGAAGGTCGGCGGGCCTGGCGGCAAATGTCGTGGACGAAGACGACGGCGTGCGATCTGCGCTCAGTCGTTCGCCGCCGACAACTCGCCGCCACGGCGCGCGGCCGCGGCGATCGCGGTAGCGACCAGTTGCCGGAAACCGCCAGCTTCGAACGCATCCAGCGCAGCCTGGGTGGTGCCGCCAGGCGAGGTCACGCGCTGGCGCAATACATCGGCAGGTTCGCCTGATTCGGTGAGCATGCGCGCGGCGCCGAAGATCGTTTGCAACGCGAGTCGGCGGGCAGCGTCGGCAGGCAGGCCTTGCGCCTCACCGGCCGCCTGCATCGCTTCGGCGAGCAGGAAAACATAGGCCGGTCCGCTGCCCGAGACGGCGGTGACGGCATCCATCTGCGCTTCTTCCGCAATCCACACGGTCAGGCCGGCGGCCTGCATCAGGGCTTCGGCCTGGGCGCGCTGCGCCGGCAAAACTTGTGCATTCGCATGCATGCCGGTTGCGCCGGCACCAAGCAATGCGGGTGTGTTGGGCATCGTGCGCACCACCGCGACATCGCCGCCCAGCCAGCGCGAAAGCTGCGCGCCGGTAATGCCCGCGGCGATCGAGATCACCAGCGGCCGCGTTTGCTGCGCCAGCGCCGCGAGATCGGCACAGACGGTCTTCATTACCTGCGGCTTGACCGCGAATACCCAGATCGTTGCCTGCGCCGCAGCCTCGGCGTTGTCGAGATGCGTACAGACGCCGAAATCGCCGGCCAGCGCCGTGCGCAGCGCTTCGTAGGGTTCGGCGACGTGGATAGACTCGACGGATTGCCCGCGCGCGACTAGGCCACCGATCAGGCTGCGCGCCATGTTGCCGCCACCGATAAAGGCGATGGCCGGAGTCGTTGCGCGGGATTCGGTAGCGGTCATCGGCAGCTCGTCGACAAGAATCAGCAGAGAGGATAGCAGCGGGATTTGTCGCTGTGCCCGGCGATCCGCGTCGGTCGGCTCAGGCCTTGCTGCGTGCCCCGAACAATTTCGATCCGACGCGCACCATCGTCGCGCCCTCGGCGATCGCCAGCGGAAAATCCTCGCTCATGCCCATCGAGAGCGTGTCGATGTCCGGGAAATCCTTGTGCAGTGATTCGAACAGGCCATGCAGGCGACGAAACGCATCGCGGCGATGCTCGGCATCGGGTGCGGGCTCGGGAATGGCCATCAGGCCACGCAGGCGCAGCCGCGGCAGCGCGGCGATGGCGCGGGCGAGTTCAGGTATTTGCTCGGGCGCGCAGCCGGACTTGCTGGCCTCGCCATCGACGTTCACCTGGATCAACACGTTCAGGGCCGCACGTTCTCCGGGCCTGAATCGGTTCAGCGACTGCGCGAGTTTTTCCCGGTCGATCGATTGCACCCAGTCGAAGCACTCGGCGGCTTCGCGGCATTTGTTCGATTGCAGGTGGCCGATCAGATGCCATTCCAGATCCAGACCGGCGAGTGCGCGGACTTTTGTGACAGCTTCCTGGACGTAGTTCTCGCCGAAAGCGCGCTGACCCAGAGCCGCCAGGGCGGCGATCGCCTCGACAGGCTGGGTCTTCGAGACCGCGAGCAGCCGTGCCGGTGGCCGTCGAGCCTGAACGGATGCGTTCTCAAGGGACTGCAAGACGGCTGTAAAGGCCTGGCTGAGGGGATTCATGGCCGGGATTGTTGACCTCGACGGGAGCGCTATACTGCCCCGAGAGGCCGCGCGCGCCTACCGTTGCGCGCACCAGGGGGAGAGAAGACATGGATATCGCGGAACTGCTGGCGTTTTCGGTCAAGAACAAGGCATCCGACCTGCACCTCTCGGCCGGCCTGCCGCCGATGATCCGCGTGGATGGCGACGTCCGTCGCATCAACATCCCGGCACTGGATCACAAGCAGGTGCATTCGCTGGTCTACGACATCATGTCGGACAAGCAGCGACGCGACTACGAAGAATTCCTCGAAGTCGATTTCAGTTTCGAGATCCCCGGCCTGGCGCGTTTCCGCGTCAATGCCTTCAACCAGAACCGCGGCGCCGGCGCCGTGTTCCGTACGATTCCCAGCCAGATCCTCAGCCTTGAGGAACTGCAGTGCCCGAAGATCTTCCAGGAGCTCATCGAGCAGCCGCAGGGCCTGATCCTGGTGACCGGTCCGACCGGTTCGGGCAAGTCCACCACGCTCGCGGCGATGGTCGACCACGTCAACAAGAACGAATTCGGCCACATCCTCACCGTCGAGGATCCGATCGAATTCGTGCACACCTCGCAGAAGTGCCTGATCAACCAGCGCGAGGTCCACCGCGATACCCACGGTTTCAACGAGGCGCTGCGCTCGGCCCTGCGCGAAGACCCCGACTACATCCTGGTCGGCGAGTTGCGCGATCTGGAAACCATCCGCCTGGCGCTGACCGCGGCGGAAACCGGCCATCTGGTGTTCGGCACCTTGCATACCAGCTCGGCGGCCAAGACCATCGACCGCATCATCGACGTGTTCCCCGCCGGCGAAAAGCCGATGGTGCGCTCGATGCTGTCGGAGTCGTTGCGCGCGGTGGTGTCGCAGTCGCTGCTCAAGAAGGTTGGTGGCGGCCGCATGGCGGCGCACGAAATCATGGTCGGCATCCCGGCGATCCGCAACCTGATCCGCGAAGACAAGGTCGCGCAGATGTATTCGTCGATCCAGACCGGCCAGCAATACGGCATGCAGACCCTGGACCAGAACCTGCAGGACATCGTCAAGCGCGGCCTGATCACCAAGCAGCAGGCACGCGAATACGCCAAGGACAAACGCCTGTTCGATTGATTCACGCTTGCCCTCCTGCGCCAGGACGGCGCAGGATCGCGGCATTGCCGCCTTACGGTTTATTGGAGATTTCGCGGATGAGCAGCATCGACTTCACCTCGTTCCTGAAGCTGATGGCGCACAAGAAGGCGTCCGACCTGTTTGTCACTGCCGGCGTGCCGCCGTCAATGAAGGTCAACGGCAAGCTGTCTCCGATCACCCAGAACCCGCTGACGCCGCAGCAGAGCCGCGACCTTGTGCTCAACGTGATGAGCCCGGCGCAGCGCGAAGAATTCGAAAAAACCCACGAGTGCAACTTCGCGATCGGCGTCTCCGGCGTGGGTCGTTTCCGTGTGAGCTGTTTCTACCAGCGCAATCAGGTCGGCATGGTGCTGCGTCGCATCGAGACGCGCATCCCGACCGTGGAAGAGCTCAGCCTGCCGGCGATCATCAAGACGCTGGCGATGACCAAGCGCGGCATCATCCTGTTCGTCGGCGCGACCGGCACCGGCAAGTCGACCTCGCTCGCGGCGATGATCGGCTACCGCAACATGAATTCCTCGGGCCACATCATCACCATCGAGGACCCGATCGAATTCGTGCACAAGCATGAAGGCTGCATCATCACCCAGCGCGAAGTCGGTATCGATACCGACAGCTGGGAAGCCGCACTGAAGAACACCCTGCGCCAGGCGCCTGACGTGATCATGATCGGCGAGGTGCGTACCCGCGAAGGCATGGATCACGCGATCGCATTCGCGGAAACCGGTCACCTTGTGCTCTGCACCTTGCATGCCAACAACGCCAACCAGGCGCTGGACCGCATGATCAACTTCTTCCCGGAAGACCGCCGCAGCCAGCTGCTGATGGATCTTTCGATGAACCTCAAGGGCATCGTCGCGCAGCAGCTGATCCCGACGCCGGACGGCAAGGCGCGCCGGGTCGCGATGGAAATCCTGCTGGGTACGCCGCTGGTGCAGGACTACATCCGCGATGGCGAGATCCACAAGATCAAGGAAGTGATGAAGGAGTCGACCAACCTCGGCATGAAGACCTTCGACCAGGCCTTGTTCGAGCTCTACCAGGCCGGCGAGATCAGCTACGAGGATGCGCTGCGTTACGCCGATTCGGCCAACGAAGTGCGCCTGAAGATCAAGCTCGCGCAAGGCGGCGACGCCCGTACGCTGTCGCAGGGCATGGACGGCGTGGAGATTTCGGAAGTGCGTTGATGCCATTGTCAGCACTTGGTGAACGACAAAAAAGCCGGGCGAAAGCCCGGTTTTTTTGTTGGATCGAGGCTGCGCAGGCGGGATTTCTGCACTCTCGAACGTTCGGATTTGTCCTGAGGTCGTCAAAAACATCGTTGAACCCCATGCCCAATCACGGGAAGGCTACAAACCCTGCAGCATTTCCTGGCGCGTCTTCCGCTTCGTTTCAGGCGCGGGCACGTCGGGCATCCAACCTTCTGAGGAAATAGATCATGCGTCGTAAGCTTCTCGCCACCCTTGCCCTGTCCTTGCTGTCGTCGTCGGCGTTCGCTGCGGATACCCCGACTTGGACCGGCTTCTACCTCGGCGCCAACATCGGCCGCGCGTCCATCAATTCCAGCAGCAACGTCACCCTCGGCGGTGATTGGCTGACCCCGAGTTTCACCCCGGCGCAGCGCGCCGAAGTGACCAGCATCTGGTCCGCGAATCACCTGGACGGCGACGGTTTCGCCGGCGGTTTCCAGGGCGGCTACAACCATCAGTTCAATCGCCTCGTTTTCGGCGTTGAGCTGGACTACAACTCCAGCAACGTCAATGCTCTCCGCCAGGTCGGTCCGGTCCAGATGACCACCGCACCGGCCCAGCTCCAGGCGGGTAACTCCGTCGACCTCGGCAAGACCTACGGCATTCGTCCGCGCTTCGGCTTCACCTGCAAGGACACCTTGTTCTACATCACCGCCGGCGTCACCTACGTGCATGCGCGCGGCCAGGCCGATTACTACATCCCGCTGTCGAACTATTCCAAGTACGGCGTTGCCGACAAGACCCTGCATGGCACGACCTGGGGTGGCGGCGTGGAATACCGCTTCAGCCCGCATCTGTCGGGCAAGGTGGAATACCTGCGCGCGAACCTCAACGACATGACCTACCCGACGGTCAACCGCACCAATTTGTTCGTCGGCAACACCGAGTCGGTTACGCAGAAAATGGACTACAACACTCTGCGCGTCGGCCTGAACTACCAGTTCTGATCGTCGTTTCCGCAGCAAGAAAAAAGGCCGGCATATGCCGGCCTTTTTTTGTCCTCGCGATGGTGATCCGCGCGCTGGCGATATCACCGGTACGACCAATGTTTCGCCAGTCGATTCAGGGCGTCGCTTTCGAAGCCGGCGCGGTCAGCCCCAGCACGTCCAGCCCCTGCTCGAAGCGCACGTCCACCGGGATATGCGCGGCGTCCAGGCGCTTGAGGTCGGCGGCGAGTTCCGGGCCGACCACGCCCATCGTGTCGGTCATCTGCTTGGCGGTGGCGTAGTCGCCGTCGCCTTGCACGGTCAGCAATTTGGCGGAGAGCGCGTTCATCGCCGCCTGCATCTTGTCGAATTCGACGCGATAGCGGCCGGTCGCGGGGTCGCGGCTGAAAGCGCCCTGCTGCTGGAAGAAATTGAAGCGCAGCATGTTGGCCTTGGCGTGCGCGTCGCTGGCGCCGAAGCGCACCGAGCGCAGGATGCCGGCAAGGAAGGTGACGTAACCATCCATCAGCTTGGTCTTGTCGAGCTCGCCTTTTTCGCTGAGCTGGGTGATCAAGTAGAGGCCGAGGATGTCGGCCTTGCCTTCCTCGAAGCTCGACGCATATTCCTTCAGCGCATCGCTGACCGTGCCCTTGCCATCGAGCGTGTTCTTGATGCCGAGTCCGTGCGCGACTTCATGGAACATCGTGTCTTCGAAGAAAGCATCGAAGCTGAGGTTCTTGATCTGGTCCTCGGCGATCAGCGTCTTGGCGATCGGCAGCAGGATGTTGTCGAATTTGGCGTGGATGACGTTTTCCAGCTGCAGTCGGCGCGTGCCTTTCTTCAGCTGCACCTGCTCGTCGTTGGGCAGGTTGATCGCGATGGTCTTGGCGCCGACATTCGCGTTGCCGCCGTAATACACCACGGCGTAGGCATTGAGATCGGCGGCAGAGCCGGGCGTTTCCGCCTTGTATTTCGCTGGCACCGGCAGGCCGCGCTGCAGCTCCGGCAGGAATTTCGCGAAGCGCGCCAGGCGCTCGCTCCAGGCGCGATCCTTGATCAACACCAGGCCTTCGTAGCTGGCCTTGTAACCGAACACCTGGTCTTCGTAGGTTTCGATCGGGCCGATGACGATGTCGACCGGGTTGGTCTTCATGTCCATCCAGGCCAGGTCGCTGGGCTGGAAATTGTCGCTGAGCAGGGCGTCGGCGCGCATGGTCAGATAGTTCTTGAAGCCGGCGTCCTTGCTCAGCGCCGCGGCTTCGCGCAGCAGCGCTGCCGTTTTTTCCAGGTCGCTCTTGTAGGCCTCATGGAAGGGAACGGTGATCAGCTTGCCGGCAGCGTCGCGACGCAGCAGCGTGTACCAGCTCGTCTTGTCCTTGAGATCGGCGGCCTCGAATTCCGCTTTGGTCATGTCGACGGGATAAAACTGCGCGCCAGCCGGCCGCGGGCCGATGCCTTCGACGAAAGGCGTGTCGGCGTTGAGGCGATCCCAGGGGCCGAAATTCATTTCCGCCAATTCGCGCGTCTGCGGGTCGGTGATCTTGCCCAGCAGCGCCGCCTTGTCGCCCCAGCTCTGCTGCCAGTAGAGGTCGTTGGTCAGCTCGCTGGCCTGGATCAGCAGCGCGATCATCTTCTTGTCGTCGGCATCGAAAGCGGAAAGATCCGCCGTCAGCGGCACGCTGACGAAATCGCCCAGGTGTTGGGACGCGTAGGAAGGCTTTGCTGTCGGCGTAGTGACGGTTGCCGCAGCCTTCTGTTCCGGCGCGCGTTCGCAACCGGTACCGGTGCAGGCGAGCAGGCAGGGGATCAGGACGGACAACAGGCGACGACGCATGGCGGGCTCCGGAAGGGCGGCGGAAAGAGGTGCCGGATGTTACCGCGCCGGGGCCGGGGCCGGCAGCGCGCGGTAGAATGCCGGCATGCCCGACTCGCGCTACCTCGCCGACCATCTGCTGATCGCGATGCCTTCGCTGGGCGATCCGAATTTCGCGCGTGGCGTGACCCTGCTCTGCCAGCACGACGAAAGCGGCGCGATGGGCTTGATGATCAATCGCCTGTCCGACTTCAAGCTCGGGGAAATCCTCCGGCAGATGGAGATCGCCACCGACAGCCCGACGCTCGGCGAGCAGGCGGTGTTGATCGGCGGCCCCGTGCAGAGCGAGCGCGGCTTCGTGCTGCATGACGATGCCCGCGATTGGGGTTCGACCCTGCGCTTCGGCAACGGGCTCGCCATCACCACCTCGCGGGAAATCCTCGCGGCGATGGCGCGCGGCGAAGGCCCGGGACGCAGTCTGGTGACCCTCGGTTACGCCGGTTGGGAGGCGGGCCAGCTGGAAGAAGAGCTCGCCGAAAATGCCTGGCTGACCGTGCCTGCGGACCGCGCAATCCTGTTTTCCACGCCGATGGCGGAGCGTTGGCGCGCGGCAGCGCAGATGATCGGCGTGGATCTGTCGCGGCTCGCCGATGGCGTGGGCCACGCCTGATGGATGCGATCACGCTGTTCGGTTTCGATGTCGGCGCGCGCCGGATTGGCATCGCGGTCGGCAACACGATTTCAATGACGGCCAGCGAGGTCGGCGTACTCGAAGTCTTCGAGTCCGGCCCCGATTGGCCGGCGCTCGATCGCTGGATCAAGGAGTGGCGACCGCAGATGCTGGTGGTCGGCGATCCGGCCACACTCGATGGTGGCGAACAGCCGATGCGCAAACGCGCGCGCGCGTTCGGGCGCGCGCTGGTGCAGCGCTACCAATTGCCGGTCGAACAGGTCGACGAGCGCACAAGTTCAGTCGAGGCCGCGCAGCGTTTCGCGTCCGGTCGCGCCAGCGGCGAACGCAAACGCCGTCAGGCCGCGCAACTCGATGCGCTCGCCGCCGCCGTCATCCTCGAACGCTGGCTGCGCGAACCCGACTCCCGCCTTCCCTTGCCCTGAGCGCGATTTTTCATGAGCGACCAACCTGTAGCGCAGCTTCATCCCAACGGCAGTCTCCGACACCTGCTTACGCTGGACGGCTTGCCGGCGGAGACGCTTTCGCATCTGCTCGATGATGCCGAGGCGCTGCGACCACAGGCGCTGGGTGGCACTGCGCTGCGCCAGATGCTGGCGGGGCGCACGGTGTGCACCTTGTTCTTCGAACCCTCGACGCGTACGCGCAGCAGTTTTCAGCTCGCGGCGGCGCGGCTTGGCGCCGACATCCTCGGCTTCGACGTAATGGCCTCATCGGCGAAAAAAGGCGAGACCGAACTCGACACCCTGCGCAATCTCGAGGCGATGGGCGTGGATTGTTTCGTGGTGCGGCATGCCGACAACGGCACGGTCGCGACGCTGGCGGCAGGCGCGCACGCGCGTACGCGTTTCATCAATGCCGGCGACGGTCGCAGCGCGCATCCGACGCAGGGTCTGCTCGACATGCTGACCTTGCGCCAGCGCAAGGGTCGCGATTTTTCCAAGCTGCGCGTGTTGATCGTCGGTGACGTCAAGCATTCACGCGTCGCGCGTTCGGACATCCACGCGCTGCGTACGCTCGGTGCCGGCGAAATCCGCGTCTGCGGTCCGGCTTCGCTGCTACCCGAAGATGACACGCTGCGCGGTTGCCGGGTCACGCGCAATTTCGACGCCGCGCTTGAAGGCGTCGACGCGATCATGATGCTGCGCCTGCAACGCGAGCGCATGGAGGAAGGCCTGGTGCCGTCGCTGGAGCAGTATTTCCGCGACTACGGGCTGACGCCGGAGCGCGTTGCGCTGGCGAAGCCCGATGCCATCGTCATGCACCCGGGGCCAATGAATCGCGGCGTCGAGATCGCACCCACGGTGGCCGACGGTCCTGCCTCGGTGATCCTCGATCAGGTCAGCAACGGCGTCGCCGTGCGCATGGCAGTGCTGCGCGCGGTGCTTGCGGGTTGAAGGCGAGTTGATGGCGCACGCAGTCGTCGTTGTGTAGGAGCGACGCAAATCGCGATTTCGTCAGCGTTCGGCGCAAAGCAAATCAGCGTCCGCCGCAAATGGGAAAGATCGCGACTTGCGTCGCTCCTACACAACAACAGCGACGTGGTTATTGCTCGCTGTCGACGCTGCCGTTCTTGAAGTCCCAGGTGCGCGTGATGTAGAGCTCGTCGACGCTTTCCGCGGTTTTCGGTAGTGGCGGGAAGGGTTCGGCGAGCCTGACGGTCCTCGCGGCGGCCTGGTCGAGCACTTTCACACCGCTGGGCGTGACGATGGTGATACCGCCGACGTTGCCGTCGCGGCGGATCACCACGGTCATCACCAGGCGTCCGCTGAGATTTTGCCGGCGCGCGAGTTCGGGATAGTTGAGGTTGCCGACGCGTTCGACTTTTTCCACCCAGGCGCGCATGTAGGACGCGTACTCGTATTGCTGGGTGCTCGCGGAAATGAATTTGCGCTTGGGCCGCTTGGCGTAAAGCGCCTGCCGGCGTTCGATCTCGGCCGCCAGCCGCGCCATTTCCAGGCTTTGCTGCATGAGCTGCCGGCCGGTGGGCAGTGGCGCGGGATCGCTGCTGGGTTGTTCCTCGGGGTTCGGCACGCGGACGGCGCTGGCGCCTACGGTGGTCACCATGCGCTGCAGCGGATCCGGCGCCGGCGGCGGCGCCTGTGCGGGCATCGGCTGCGGTGCCACACCGGGCTGCGGTTTCGGAACCTGGCCGACCTGGTCGTCACGTGGCCGCTGCGAGGTATCGCTGTCGCCACCACCCTGGTTGTTGGCCTGGGCAATGAAATCGGCGTGCTTGGGAGCATCGGGCGTGCTTGTCTGGGTGAGGATCACATCCAGAGTCGGCACCACGGGCGCGGCGTCGTCGCGGCTGAAGCCGATGCCCAGGATCAACACGCCGAAGCAGATCAGCGACAGTGCCAGCGTCGCCGACAGGCGTTCGCTGGGTCCGATCGTGGGGCCTGGACGGGGACCGGTGGCGGGTGGGGCGGGGGTCGAACTCATCAGGGCCTCATGCCCGCGCGCGCCTCGCCTCGATGGCGTCGAACAGGGTCGCGGCGATGTTGAGGCCGAACTCGTGGTCGAGCTCGCGCACGCAGGTCGGGCTGGTGACATTGACCTCGGTCAGGTAGTCGCCGATCACGTCCAGGCCGACGAACATCATGCCGCGGCGCTTGAGTTCCGGCCCGACCTGGGCGGCGATCCAGCGGTCGCGCTCGGACAATGGCCGGCCTTCGCCGCGACCACCGGCGGCGAGGTTGCCGCGGAATTCGTCACCCTGCGGGATCCGTGCCAGGCAATACGGCATCGGCTCGCCGTCGACCAGCAGGATGCGTTTGTCGCCGTCGCGGATCTCCGGCAGGTAGCGCTGGGCCAGGGCCAGGTGCTGGCCGTTCTCGGTCAGGGTCTCGAGGATGACATTGAGGTTGGCGTCGCCGGCGCGCGCCTGGAAGATCGAGCGGCCGCCCATGCCGTCCAGCGGCTTGAGCACGCAGTGTCCTTGTTCGGCGACGAACGCGCGCAGTTCAGCGGCGTTGCGGGAAATTAGCGTAGGCGGGCAGCATTGCGGGAAGAGCAGGGCAGCCAGCTTTTCGTTGAGGTCGCGCAGTCCCTGGGGGTCATTGACCACCAGCACGCCCTCGCTCTGGGCCAGCGACAGGATATGGGTGTCATGCAGATAATCGGCATCGACGGGTGGGTCGGTGCGCATCAGCACCACGTCGATCCCGGCCAGCGGTCGGGTCTGCACTTCGCCCAGGGTGTACCACTTGCCCGGATCGTCGGCGACGGTCAGCGCGGCCATGCGCGCCATCGATCGGCCGTCGCTGATGCCCAGGCCGCCCGGCACGACATAGTGCAACTGGTGTCCGCGTCGCTGGGCTTCGAGCAGCATCGCGAAACTGGTGTCCTTGACGATCTTGATGGCCCCGATCGGGTCCATGACGACAGCCACGTGCAAAGGCATGCGCACATCCATTCAAGCGGTGATCTGCGCGCTAGCCTAGCAGGGCCGACCTGCGACCGTGCAGGGTGTCACGGATCGTTGTGTCCACCCCGTGGCGCGCTTGACACATTTCCCCCGCGCTGGGATATAAGCTACGTGGCCAAACACCAGCGGATGGTGTGCCGAGATGCCATGCCATGGGGAGTCAGATGGAAGGAAGCAATCTCAACGGCTTGCGCGTGATGGTCATCGATGATTCGAAGACCATCCGCAGGACGGCGGAAACCTTGCTGAAAAAGGAAGGTTGCGACGTGGTCACCGCCACCGATGGTTTCGAGGCGCTGGCGAAGATCGCCGACCATCAGCCGCAAATCATTTTCGTCGACATCATGATGCCGCGTCTGGATGGCTATCAGACCTGCGCGCTGATCAAGAACAACCAGATGTTCAAGGGCACGCCGGTGATCATGCTGTCGTCCAAGGACGGCCTGTTCGACAAGGCCCGCGGCCGCATCGTCGGCTCCGAGCAATACCTCACCAAACCGTTCACCCGCGACGAACTGCTGTCCGCCATCCGCACCTACGTGCCCGGAGGCTGAGCGCGACCATGGCCAAGCCCGCCCCCAGCCAGCGCAGCAGTTCCTTCGACACCTTGCTCGATTACGAGGATCGTTCACTCGCGCACGTCGCCGGCCGTCCCGAGATGATCGAGGCGCCAGGACACTGGCGCGGCGTCGGTTTTCGGCTCGGGCAGCGCCGGCTGGTGTCCTCGTTCGACGAAGTCATGGAAATCCTCGCGCTGCCGCAGGTCACCGCGGTGCCGGGTGCGCAGCCGTGGATGCTGGGCGTCGCCAATATCCGCGGCAGCCTGCTGCCGGTGGTCGATCTCAAGCAGTTTCTCGAAGGCGAACGCACTGTCGTGCATGAAGGCCAGCGTTGCCTGGTGGTGCGCCAGGCCGGCGGCAATGTCGCGGTGATCATCGACGAGCTGTTCGGTCAGCGTACTTTCAACGATTCCCATCGGGCCGACATGTCCGGTGAAAACGATGGGCGTTACGCCCACTTCGTCAGCCAGGTCTATCGACTGGCAGACATATCTTGGGGTGTGTTCAGCATGGCAATGCTGACGCGCACGCCTGAATTCCGGCAGGCCACCGCTTGACGGTGGTTTTCGAAGCAATTCCTTGGGGTGAGGTCCAGACATGAGCACGAATTCAAGCTCGATTTCCGACAAGATCAGCAACTTTGGCCTGCGAGCCTGGTCGGTGATCCTGGCCATTTCACTGATCGTTTTCGCAGTGAACTTCGCGTACTCCACGTACCTGTCCCGACAGGAAAACAACGCTCGAGGCGTGACCGCGGAATTGCAGGTGCTCTCGCAGCAGCTGGCGAAATACTCCAAGGAAGCCATTGAAGGCAACGCGGAATCCTTCGGCGAATTCACCGCCACCAAGGCGCGCATCGACGCCATCGTCACTGCCTTGCGCAAGGGCGGTGCCGAGGGCGTCCCCGGTTACGAAGGCAGCGTGCGCGAGCCCGGCGTGAGTTCGGCGCTCAAGAAAGTGACCGGCATCTGGACCAAGATGTCCCTGGACGCGGATCGCATCGGCAAGAGCCAGCAGCAGATCCTCAACCTCACTGACACCGCCAACAGCTTCAACACGCGCATCCCGCTGCTGTCGGCCCGCCTCAACGAAGTCGTGACATCGATGTCCGACAGCGGCGCTTCCTCGACGCAGATCAACTTGGCCAACCGCCAGCTGGTCCTGGTTGACCGAATGTCCCGCCGCGTGACGGAAATCCTGGCCGGCGGCGACCGCGCCGTGACCGCCGCCGACGCGCTCTCGCGCGATAGCGCGGTGTTTGCCAACGTGCTCTCGGGCCTCAAGCAGGGCAATCCGGACATGGGCATCACCGCCGTGACCAACCCGGCTGGCCGCGCCGCCATCGAAGGCGTCGAAAAGCTTTACGGCGATTCGCAGAAGGAAATGGACAGCATCCTGCAGGCGTCCACCGACCTGTTCGAAGTGCAACAGGCTTCGGCCTCGATCTCCGGCGACTCCAACGTGCTGCTTGAAGATGCGCAGGCACTGTTTGGTACGTTCGGCTCCAGCCTCGGTCGTTTCTTCCCGAACAACTTCTGGGCAATTGGTTCCGGCCTGATCGCCCTCGGCGCGATCATCGGTCTGCTCTGGACCGTCAGCCGCGACCAGCGCCGCGCACTGGCCAGCACGCAAGAGCTCAACCAGCGTAACCAGGAAGCCATTCTGCGACTGCTCGATGAAATGGGCTCGCTCGCCGAAGGCGACTTGACGGTAAAGGCAACGGTCACCGAAGACATCACTGGCGCGATCGCCGACTCCATCAACTTCGCCGTCGAAGCTCTGCGATCACTCGTATCGACCATTAACGAGACCGCCGTGCAGGTGGCTGCCGCTGCCCAGGAAACGCAGGCGACCGCCATGCACCTTGCAGAGGCCGCCGAACACCAGGCGCAGCAGATCACTTCGGCGTCGGCGCAGATCAACGAGATCGCATCGAGCATCGATCAGGTGTCGAAGAACTCCGCCGAATCGGCCGACGTGGCGCAGCGCTCCGTGCAGATCGCCGCGAAAGGCGCCGATGTGGTGCGGCAGACGATCCAGGGCATGGACAACATCCGTGACCAGATCCAGGAGACCTCGAAGCGAATCAAGCGCCTTGGTGAGTCCTCGCAGGAAATCGGCTCGATCGTCGAACTGATCAACGACATTGCCGAACAGACGAACATTCTTGCTCTTAACGCCGCCATTCAGGCCGCGTCCGCCGGTGAGGCGGGCCGAGGCTTCGCGGTCGTGGCCGACGAAGTGCAGCGACTCGCGGAACGCGCTTCGAACGCGACCAAACGAATCGAAGCGCTGGTGCAGACGATTCAGTCCGATACCAACGAAGCGGTGAGTTCGATGGAACAGACCACCGCGGAAGTGGTGGCCGGTGCGAGGTTGGCGGAAGACGCCGGCCTGGCGCTGGGCGAGATCGAAAAGGTCTCGAACGACTTGGCCGACCTCATCCAGAACATCTCCACCGCGGCCCGCCAGCAGTCCACCGCAGCGACCAACATCACCGCGACGATGTCCGTGATTCAGGAAATCACCACGCAAACCTCGCAGGGTGCGAGCCAGACGGCCGAGTCGATCGGAAACCTGGCGCAGCTCGCTGCCGACCTGCGTCGTTCGGTCGCCGACTTCAAACTGCCGGCGGTCTGATCCTTGCGGATCGTGTCCCGATGGGTGGCATTGGCAATGGTTTGGTGTGGACGCCGCTCCTGGCGTCCGCTCACTGACAGGACCTCGGCATGAGGCTGCACGAAAATATCGATTTCACCACGCTGACCTGGGTCAAGCCCGAGCTCGACGAGACGCTCAAGCAGGCACGCGATGCGTTGCAGGCTTACGTCGAGGACGGCCAGGATCCCGCCCAGCTGCGCTCCTGCGCCAGTCTCCTGCATCAGGTGCAGGGCACGCTGCGCATGGTCGAGCTGTACGGCGCGGCGATGGTTGCCGAGGAAATGGAGCAACTGTCCAAGGCGCTGGTCGGCGACACCGTCGCCAATCGCGACGAGGCCTACGGCGTGTTGATGCAGGGCATCGTGCAGCTGCCCGATTATCTCGAGCGCCTGCAGAGCGGCCACCGCGATATTCCAATCGTGCTGTTGCCCGTGCTCAACCAGTTGCGCGCCGCGCGTGGCGAAAAAGGCCTTGCGGAAAGCGTGCTGTTCTCGCCGGATCTGTCGCGGCCCTTGCCTGCATCGGCACAGGGTCCGGCCGAGCCCTTGCCGGTCGATCAGCTGCGTCGTCGCGCCGAAGCCCTGCGCGGCCTGTTCCAGGGCGCGCTGCTCGCCTGGCTCAAGGACGACAACAGCGCCAACACCATCCGTGACCTCACCGACGTCTGCGAACAACTCGTGCCGATCACCTCGGCCGAACCCGCGCGCCGTCTGTTCTGGGTTGCCGCCGGCACGCTGGACGCGCTGGCCAAGAATGCGTTCCCGGTCAGCAAACCGCTCAAGCAGGCGCTGGCCAAGGTCGAGCGCGAGATCAAGCGTCTCGCCGAAGGTGGCGATGCCGCGTTCCGCACCGATCCACCCATCGAACTCACCAAGAATCTGTTGTATTTCGTCGCCCATGAAGGCAGTGACGACGGCCGCATCGGCGAAATCCGCGAGGTCTTCGGCCTCACCGACAACGTGCCCAGCGAAGCCGAACTCGCGCACGCGCGTGGCAGCCTGACCGGTCACAACCGCGCCCTGCTCGAAACCGTCGCCGGCGCGATCAAGGAAGACCTGTTGCGCGTGAAAGACGCGCTCGATCTGCATCTGCGCACGCCCGGCTCCTCGCCGGCCGAACTCATCGCCCAGGTCGAGGCGCTCGATCGTGTCGCCGATACGCTCGGCATGCTCGGTCTCGGCGTGCCGCGTCGCGTCGTGCAGGAACAGCGCACCGCGATCCATGACGTCACCACCGGCCAGCGCAAGAACGACGAAGCGACCCTGCTCGACATCGCCGGCGCACTGCTCTATGTCGAAGCCAGCCTCGATGACCAGGTCGAGCGCCTCGGCCAGGGCGAGGCCGAATCCGCAGCCACGCCGACCTCGGCGATGCCGATGCCGGGCACCGAGTCGCGCAAGCTGCTCGAAGTGCTGGTGAAGGAAGCGATCACCAACTTCGCGCAGGCGCGTCAGTGTTTCGTCGCATTCGTGGAAACCCATTGGGACCACGCCCAACTTACCGACGTGCCGCGTCTACTCGAGGAAGTTTCCGGCGCGCTGCGCATTCTCGACCTGCAGGCGCCTTCCGAATACCTGACGGCCGTGCGCCGCTTCACCGAAAGCGAGCTGCTGCGTCGCCATCGCGTGCCCAACGGCCAGCAGATGGATCGTCTCGCCGATGCACTGGCCAGCCTCGAGTATTTCCTTGAAGCGCTGCGCGATCGTCGTCCGAACCGCGAACAGATCCTCGATGTCGCCCGGCAAAGCCTGGAGTCGCTGGGTTACTGGCCGTTGCCGGAACAGGACGCTGCCGATGCCCTGGTCGCGGCGAAGCCGCCGGTCGAAGCTGCACCCTCTGCCGCTGCGCCCACCACACCGAAGGCGCTCGAACCTGCCGCAGTCGACGTCGCACCTGCGACGCCTGCGCCGGAGATCGAAGCTCCGGTCGTCGCTGCGCTGTCGGAAATAACCGAAGCGCCCAGCGTCGAAACACCGGCGTTCGAAGCGCCGGTCCTGCCGATCGCTGCTGCCGTCGCCGCTGTGCCCGTGGCCGCCGCGCTCGCGGCTGCGCCCATCGCTGCCGCACCGGTGTCGGGCATGGTCCCGACCGGCGGTCTGCCGCGCATTCCCGGTTTCGATGGCGCCAGCAACGAGGAAATCGACGACGAAATCCGCGAAGTCTTCCTCGAAGAATTCGAAGAGGAAATCGGCAATCTCGATCAGCTGCTGCCGCCCTGGCGCAACAAGCCCGACAGCGCCGAACTGCTGCGGCCGATTCGCCGCGTTTTCCACACGCTCAAGGGCAGTGGTCGCCTGGTCGGTGCGAAAACCCTGGGCGAGTTCAGCTGGAAAGTGGAGAGCATGCTCAACAAGGTGCTCGACAACTCGCGTCCCGCCACACCTGCGGTCGTGTCCCTGATCGAGCAGGCGTTCACCAATCTGCCGCTGCTGCGCGCCGCGCTGCAGGGCGAAACCGTGCACGCCGATCTCGCCGGCATCGAAGCCGTCGCCGAGCGCATTTCCGCCGGCGAGGAAGCCTTCTACAGTCCTTCGCCGCTGGCCGCGGTGTCCGCCGACATTCCGGTCGGTGGCCTCGCCGATGTCGCGCCCGTCGCAGAACACGCGCCCGTCGCAGCCGTTTCTGAGCCGCATCCGGCAGCCGTTGCCGAACCCGCTCACTTCGACCGCGCTGCCATTGCGAGCGCAGACACGGTCTCCGACGCCACGGAAACGCCGGCGTTCGCGATCGATCCGGTGCTGTTTGAAATCCTCAAGCCGGAAGTCGACGGCCACCTGGAAACGATCGACGCCTGGCTCGCCGAATGCGCCGCACGCGGTCCGCAGCCGGTTACCGATCCGTTGCTGCGTTCCGTGCACACGATGAATGGTGCGTTCGCGATGACCGAGGTGTCGGTGATCACCGACGTCACTGCGCCACTGGAAGGCTTCCTCAAGCGCTCGCTCGCGCAGCACCGCGTCCCCGGTGCCGATGGCGTCGCGCTGGTGACCGACACCGCGCAGGCGATCCGCCAGACCATCATCGCGCTCGAACGTCCACGCGCCGCCTTGCCGGACTTCCCGGAACTCGCTGCGCGCGCGCAGGCCCTGCGCGACCAGCTGCCCGATTCGATGCTGCCGAGCGTCGGCTTCCATTCGGATGCCGATTACGGCACGACGACGATGCCGACGGCCGTGGTCATGGAAGCGCCCGATGTCTCGGGTATTCCGGATTTCGCCGCCGCCGCACCGACTCACGTCGAGGAAGTACACGCAGAAGCCGCTCACCTCGATGCTGTGCCGGTCGAACATGCGCAGGCTGAACACGAACACGCCGAGGCCACGCATTTCGAAGAAATGCAGATCGAGGAAGCGCACGCGGAAACGCCGCACGTCGAAGAAACGCATGTCGAAGAGACGCATGCCGCGCCGATGCATTTCGAGGAACTGACGCTGGACGATGCGCACCTCGAGCCGGTGCATGCAGAAGATGCCGGTGTCGACGCGCTGCACCTCGAAGATCTTCATGGCGAACCCGCGACGGCGCACGAGTTGGCGCTGGAAGAGCATCCGGCGGAAGCGTTCGAATTCGTCGAAGCGACGCCCGAGCCCGAGCTCGCCGCGCATGGCGAAGGACACGCGGAAATGCCTGCCGCAGAGCATGCGGAAGAGCAGGCCGAGCAGCACGTACATGCCGCTGC
Source organism: Arenimonas sp. (assembly GCF_035312645.1). Lineage (GTDB taxonomy): Bacteria > Pseudomonadota > Gammaproteobacteria > Xanthomonadales > Xanthomonadaceae > Arenimonas. Next base: position 6,621 of record NZ_DATGBO010000077.1, on the reverse strand, counting down.
CGACGCACCGGAACCCGAGCTGCTGTCGCTCGACGATTTCCTGACCGCCGAAGCTGGCGAGTCGGCGTTCGCGTTGCACGAAACCGCGCCGGAAGCGGAAGCCGCGCCGCATGCGGATGGCGACTTCGCCTTCGCACACGAAACACCGGCGGCCCACGCTGACGCGCCGACACCGGAAGCTGCCGCCGAACCGGAGCCGGCGCTGGCCGTTCCGACGGGTGCGCCTGCCGACGATGCGCTTGCGGCGATGATCGCGGCCTACTCCGCGGAAGCGCCGGTGCTCGCCTCGACCGCGCCCGCCGCGGCGGAAATCAGCGTCGATGTGCCGGTCGAAAGCATCGATCACGCGGCCGAGGTTCTGCCGGTTGCCGAATTGCATGGCGATCATGATCTCGAGCATCACGATTTCGAACACATCGAAATGGTCGATCACGACGCTGCGGCGGAACACGTCGATTTCGCGCATACCGATCTGGTCGATCATGAAGCGGCCGATCACGCGGCTGTACATGCCGCGCCTGCCGCCGCTGGAGCCGACGCCTACTACGGCATGAGTCTGGAAGAACTCGAAGCGCTTACCTCGCCCGAGTCCGCCACGCATGCTGCCGAAGGAAGCGCCGCGCACGGCGATGACGCGTCGGCCCACGCCACGCACGAAGAACCCGCGCCCGCCTCCGACGCCGAATTTGCGCACGAACACGAAGTCGCGGCGCTCGACACCACACCGGATCGCGAGGCAGCTGCCGCCGACCACGTCGAACATATCGAGCACGCGGAACACGCCGGGCACGATGAAGAACCCGAAATCTTCTTCGCCGACGAGCCCGAGCCCGAAGTCGCTGCGCCGGCGCCGGCACCCGTCGCCGAAGTTACGACGGTTTCGCGTCCGCAGGTCCCGGTCGCCCACGATCCTGCGGATCCGGAAGACGATCTCGACACCTCCGACCTCGATGTCGAACTGCTCGACATTTTCCTCGAGGAAAGCAACGACATCCTCGATCACTCCGACGGCATGCTCGCCGGATTGCGCGAGAACACCCGCGACCGCGAACTGGTTGTCGGTCTGCAGCGCGATCTGCATACGCTCAAGGGCGGCGCGCGCATGGCCGGCATCTACGCCGTCGGCGATCTCGGTCACGCGATGGAATCGCTGCTCGAGGCCGTCGCCGAAGGTCGTCAGCAACTCGACGATCGCGGCGTGGTCGTGCTCGAGCGCGGTTTCGACCGCCTGCATGGCATGGTCATGCGCATCGGTGATCGCAAGATGATCGCGCTGCCGGCCGGATTGATCGCACAGGTCGAAGCGCTCGCGCGCGGCCAGTCGCTCGATACGCTCACTGAAGCCGCCGCGCCCAGCCCTGCGGTCGAAACCAAGCTCGACGTGCAGGCGCGCGCCGCCGGCGTGGTCGCGGCGCCGGTATCCACGGCACCGCAGCCGCTGGAAGCCGAAGTGCCGGAGGCCGCCGCGGTTTCCGAATTCGCACCTGTCGCGTTCTCCGCCGTCTCGGCGCTCAAGCCGCTGTCCGCGCCCGTACAGGGCTTGGGCGAGGACGAGGAAGGCGCCAGCGTGCGCGCGCCGCAGGAACAGGTGCGCATCCGCGCCGACTTGCTCGACCGCCTGGTGAACTACGCCGGCGAAGTGGCGATTTATCGCGCCCGCCTTGAACAGCAGTTGGGCGCGTTCCGATCCAACCTTGGCGAACTCAACCAGACCACCACGCGTCTGCGCGAACAGCTGCGCCGTCTCGATATCGAAACCGAAGCGCAGATCTCCGCGCGTTACGCCCGCGAGCAGGACGAGAAGGAAGAACATTTCGATCCGCTCGAGCTCGATCGCTTCACCAACCAGCAGCAGCTCTCGCGTGGTCTGGCCGAGTCCGCCAACGATCTGGTCAACCTGCAGGGTGTGCTCGACGACCTGACCCGCCAGTACGAAACCCTGCTGTTGCAGCAGTCGCGCGTGAGCTCGGATCTGCAGGAAGGCCTGATGCGCACGCGCATGGTGCCCTTCGATGCGCTGGTGCCGCGTCTGCGTCGCGTGTTGCGCCAGGCTGCCAGCGATACCGGCAAGCAGGTGCAGCTGAAAGTCGACGGTGCCTCCGGTGAAATGGATCGCAACGTGCTCGAGCGCATGACCGCGCCGCTGGAACACATGCTGCGCAACTCCATGGCGCATGGCCTGGAGCTGCCGGAAGAACGGCGCAAGGCCAAAAAGCCCGAGGAAGGTGTGGTTCGCATCGCGGTGCAGCGTGAAGGTTCCGAAGTCGTGCTCAAGGTCACCGACGATGGTCGTGGCCTGAACAAGGACGCGATCCGTCGCAAGGCGATCGAGAAAGGCCTGATCGCCGCCGACGCCGTGCTCAGCGAAGACGCGACGTTCGCATTGATTCTCGAAGGCGGGTTCTCCACCGCGGAAACGGTGACGCGCCTGTCCGGCCGCGGTGTCGGCATGGACGTGGTCTACAGCGAAATCCGCCAGCTCGGCGGCACGCTGCAGATCAAGTCGACCGAAGGCAAAGGCAGCGAATTCATCATCCGCCTGCCGTTCACCCTCGCGGTGACGCAGGCTGTGTTCGTCAAGATCGGCGAAACCAGTTTCGCCGTGCCGATCGCCTCGGTGCAGGGCGTGGGCCGCATCTCGCGCGCCGATCTCGAAGCCCAGCTCGCGACCGACAAACCGGTATTCCGTTACGCCGGCGAAGATTATGCGATCCACGATCTCGGCCATCTGATCGGCCATGCGCCCGCGAAGGCGCAGGAAAGCCTGCAGATGCCGCTGTTGCTGGCCCGCTCCGGCGATCTGCGCGCCGCCATCAGCATCGACCAGGTGCTGGGCAGCCGCGAAATCGTCGTGAAGCCGGTCGGCCCGCAGGTCAACTCGGTGCCCGGCATCTTCGGCGCCACGATCATGGGCGACGGCCGCGTCGTGGTGATCCTCGACGTCGCGCCACTGGTGCGTCGCCAGGCCGCAATCGTCCGCGACTCCACACCGGTTGTCGCCGTCGCGCCGGTCGCTGCGCACCGCGTGCCGGTGGTGATGGTGGTCGACGACTCGATCACCATGCGCAAGGTCACCGGCCGCGTGCTCGAACGCCACAACATGGAAGTGTTGACTGCGAAGGACGGCGTCGACGCCGTCGAGAAGATGGCCGAACGCGTGCCTGATCTCGTGCTGCTCGACATCGAGATGCCACGCATGGACGGTTACGAAGTCGCGCAGAACATGCGCTCGGATCCGCGCCTGAAAGACGTGCCGATCATCATGATCACCTCGCGTACCGGCGACAAACATCGTCAGCGGGCGATGGACATCGGCGTAAACCGCTATCTCGGCAAGCCCTACCAGGAGCCGGAGCTGATGCGGAACGTCTACGAGATGCTCGGCCTGGAGCCGGTGAATGGTTGAGTCGGCCGTCCGCGTCGCCCTGCTCGCGCGACCGGGCAATGCCCGCGACCAGCTGCGCAAGGCGCTTACTGAACTCGGCGCGTCGCTGGTGGCAGAAGGCGACCCCGCTGAACTCGATCCGGCCGCCGTCAGCGCATTGTCGCCGAGCATGGTGCTGGTGAGTCTGGAGCCGGCGATCGAACCGGCGCTGGATCGCTTCGACGCCTTGCTTGCCACGCCCGGCGTGGAAGTGATGTACGACGATGCCGAAACCACCCGCGAACTCGACGGCTGGGATCTCAATCGCTGGGCCCGCCATCTCGCCGCCAAGTTGATGGGCAGCGACGTGTTGCCGCCCGCACCGGGCGGCGCCGACCTCGTGCCGGAATTCGACATGAGTCCGTTGCCTGGCCTGCCGCCGACCCCGGCGCAGCTGATGGACGACGAGAAGCTTGAAGACTACGCGCAGGACGCGCCCGATCTCGCCGACTGGGTGCCGACCAATCCCTCGTTGACCGATGCGGAAGTCGCGCCGGAAAATGAAACCCACACGCACACCGAAGCGCTCCCCGACGACGAAGAAATTTCCCTCGACCTCGATATCGGCGACATCGAAAGCGCGCTCTCGAACATGGATGCGCAGGCTTCGGTTGAAGCAGTCGCGCCTGCTGCCGCCGAAGAGGCGGCGCCGCTCGAGATGGCGACGTCGGACGAAGATTTCACTTTCGAATTCGATACCGACTCCGCCGATGCGCTTGCGTCGCTGCCCACCGACGAATTCATCGAGGCCGCGCCGCCAGCGAAATCCGCGTTCGATGACGGCGACGAAGCACCGCTGCTCGCCGACGTCGATCTGGAGTCTTCCGGGCCGGTGCGTTTTTCCACCTTCGAGGAAGACCATTCCACGATCGCGGTCGGCGGCATGGACGATGATGTCGCCGCGCTCGCCGCGCAGCTCGAGGCGTTCGAGAAAACCGATACGCGCCAGGAAGTGCGCGATCCCGATTTCCTGCTCGCGCAGGACAACGATCCGCCAGCGAAATCGCCAGCGCCCAGTTCCGGTGCCCGTCCGGCCGAACGCGCGCCGCCCAACGCCGCCGCGATGGCGTCGAGCATGGATTTCAGCAAGCTCTCGCTGACCGACATGGAAGACGAGGCCGCGCATGCGCCGCCACCGCCGGTCGCCGCGAAGGAAGCCGCTGCGGAAAGCAGTTCGCTCGCCAGTCTTTCGCTCGCACCCATCGATGACGAAGCCGGCTACCAGGAATTCGTGCGTGGCGCGGTGGTGATCATCGCCGGCCTCGGCGGACCCGATGCCGTGCGACAACTGTTGGCCAGCCTCCCGGAAAAAATGCCGGTGCCGGTGCTGCTTTACCAGCATCTGGAAGTGGGCAAGCACGAACGCCTCGCCGAGCAGCTCGGCAAGATCAGCAAGTTGCCGGTGGTGCTGGCCGAGGAAGGGCAGATCGCCTTGCCGGGCCGCATCTCGGTGTTGCCCGCCGGGCTCACCGCGATCAGCGAACATTCCGCTCTGCGCTTTGCCACCGGTTCGCTGGCCGAACTCATCTCCGCACTCACGCCGGCCGACAGCGCCGTGGTGATGCTCAGCGGCGCCGATGCCGGGCTGGTACCAGGCGTGATGAAGTTGCTGGCCGCTGGTGGCATCGCGATGGCGCAGGACCCCGACAGCTGCTTCGATCCCGCGGCAGCGCACATCATGGTGCGCCAGGGCGCGCCCACTTTTCCGGCCCTGGGCCTGGCGCAGAAAATCGCCGCGCGTTGGCCGTAAGCGAACCGAGGATTTTCCGATGAGCGATACACAGCGAGATATCCGCGGCGTCATGATCACCGTCAACGAAGGCCGGCTGCTGCTGCCGAACGCCTCGGTGGCCGAGGTCATCACCTATTCCGATCCCGAGCCGGTCGAAAACGCACCGGACTGGTTGCTCGGCCGCATCCGCTGGCGCGGCTGGCGTCTGCCGCTGCTGTCGTTCTCGCGCTTCGCCGGCTGGTCAAAAGAAGATGGTCAGCTCGGCGCCAAAGTTGCCGTGCTCAAGGCACTGGGCGGCAATCCCAAGTTGCCGTATTTCGCGGTGTTGTCGCAGGGATTCCCGCGCCTGGTTACCGTCTCGCGCAGCGGCCTCGCCGAAGCGCACGACATCAAGGAACTGCCGCTGGGCATCCACTCGCGCGTCACGCTCAACGACGACGGCGCCGTGGTGCCGGATCTGCTCAGCCTCGAGCTGCTGATCGACAAGGCATTGAATCAGGCGGCGTGACGCGGGTTTTGTGGGTCGCCAGCAAGCTGGCTCCTACACAACGATGAACGTAGGAGCCAGCTTGCTGGCGACCCGTGTCAATCCGTTACCGCCAATCACCATAAAGCGCATTCAGCGCCGCAATCGTCGCGACGCCGGCGGTTTCCGTGCGCAGGATGCGTGGGCCGAGTTTGAGGCCGGTGAAACCGGCGGCGCGCAGCACGGCGAGATCACGATCCGACAGGCCGCCTTCCGGGCCGATCACCAGCGTGATCGCTTCGTTGCCTGCCATCGCCAATTCGGAAAGCGTTTGTCCGCCTTCGGGATTGAGCACGAGACGATGCGCGTTGCCGTCGCCGGCGGCATATTTCGCTAGCGGCTGCGGTTCCAGCAACACCGGCAACGTCGCGCGGCCGCATTGTTCGCAGGCGGCGGCGAGGATGCCGCGCCAATGCGCCATGCGTTTCTCGCTGCGTTCGCCATCGAGCTTGACCTCGGTGCGGTCGGTGATCACCGGCGCGATCCGCGTGACGCCGAGTTCGGTGGCTTTCTGCAGGATCCAGTCCATCTTCTCGCCACGCGCGATGCCCTGCACGAGAGTGATTTGCAGCGGCGATTCGTTGACGACGGCATGGCGAGCGATGACATCGACCTGCGCGCCGCGTTTCTCCACTGAAAACAACTGCGCGTCGTAGTCGAAGCCGTCGCCGTTGAACAGCACGCAGGCCGCGCCCGCCTGCAGGCGCAGCACTTTCACCAGATGCGCGCTCGCCGCTTCCGGCAATGCGAAACGTTGCCCGACTGCGAGCGGATGCTCGACGAAACTGCGGAGAGTGCGCATCAGTGCGTGGCCTCTTCGATGGCGGCGGCGGTGCCGCGGGCGAGGTGTTGCAGTTCGTCTTCGTCGATGCAATACGGCGGCATCCAGTACAGCACATCGCCGAGCGGACGCAGCACCACGCCGGCGTCGAGACCGCG
>NZ_DATGBO010000076.1:0-20246 GCF_035312645.1 Arenimonas sp. | reverse complement strand
TCACGATGGGCGCCAAAGGTCGGAAACAAGGAGAAAGCAGCCACACCAGGCTGACGCCGAAGAGCATGGTCAAGCCGAAGACATGCAGCGCCGGCGTGGCGGAAAGCGCCAGCAAGCCGAACGCAAGCCAGGTACTCGCGGCGCCCAGCGACACCGCCAGCCAACTCGCGCCGTCGCCCTGGTGCTCGACCAGGAAGATGCCGTAGTCGACGCCCATGCCGAGCAATAGCAACAGGGCGAGCACGCTGAACAACTGGAAAGGCTCATGCAACCAGCCCAGCGCGGCAACGCTGAGCACAATCGCCACCAGTGTCGGCAGCAACGCACGCCAGGCCAGACGACGATAACGCAGGAGCAGCGCCAGCCCCACCGCCACCGTGCCCGCAAGCAACAACCAGCCCATCATCGCGCGATAGTGCGAGAGCAGCGTCGAGATCTCGCCGGTGCGATCGACCCAGAGCACGCCGGGCACGGCCTGCGCCTGCTGATGAAACAGCGCGAGATTCGAAGCCGGTCCGACGCCATCGAGCATCAACACGCTCGCCCAGCGACCATCGTGTTCGCCCAGCCAGCGTGAACGCAGCGCCTGCGACACCGGATGCTTGAGCCAATCGTCGAGACGCAGGCTTGTCGTCGCGAACGCCGGCCGTTGCAGATTTTCGCCCAACGCGCTCGACACCTGCGCCAGCACCTGCCCTTCCACGCGCGCGCTCAATTGCGCATCGGCGCGCTGGCGCGCCTGCGACGGCACCCAATCGGACACCGCGCTGTAGCCGTGCAACTGGCCTTGCGTGACCAGCAAATCGAGTTTCGTCTTCAGCGTTTCCTCGCGCCGCAGCACTTCTTCCGCGCTCGCACCGCTGACCAGATAGAACTGCGCTGGACTCGGCAGGCCGAGCAACTGGCTGACCTCACGTTGCTGCGCGATCAGATCGGCCGGTGAGTTCTGCAGGCTGCGCAGGTCATCGTGAATTTCGAGGCGATACAAACCGATCGCGGTGAATATCGTCAGCGCAATCGCCGCCGACCAGGCAACGACGCTGTTGCTGCGGAAGCGCGGCCAGATATCGAGCGAGTTGGCGATCCACATGCCGAAGCGGCTGATCGGTCGCGGGCCGCGATCGAGCCACGGAAACCAGCAGGCGACGGTGAGGAATGCGACCACCAGGCCACTCGCGGAAAACACCGCCATCTGTCGCAGGCCCGGGAACGGCGCCAGGCCGAGTGCGAGATAGGCAAGCGCGCTGGTGGTGAGCGCCAACACCAGACCGGGCAACAGGAAACGCATCAGTCCATGCGAGGAAAGATCGCGGTGACCTTGCCGGCAGGCGAAGTAATGGATGCCGTAGTCTTCGGCGACACCAACCAGACTCGCGCCGAACACCATCGTCAGCAGATGCACCTTGCCGAATACCAGTACGGTGATGGCGATGCCGCCGGCGCAACCGACCAGCAACGACAGCGAGACCAGCAACACCGGCCGCAGCCCGCGGAACGCCAGCCACATCAACACGATCACCGCGAGCAGCGAGCCCCAGCCGATCGTGTTCATTTCCCAATTCGCACGCACCGCCGCGGCTTCGGCATGCAAGGGCACGCCGGCGCGGAGGATGTGGATATCGGGCGAAAGCGCGCGAACTTTCGCAGTGGCGTTGTCGAGCGCGTTCTTCAGATGCGCCTGACCATCGAGCTGGAACGCCGGCGTGTCGGCTTCGAAATGCAGGATCGCCCACTCGACGCCATCCTTGGAAACACTCGGCAGACCATCGCGCAGACTGATGCCGGCACCCAGACGCTGCTGCCACCAGTCGGGCCAGAGACCGAGCGGATCGGCGCGCCACTGACTCAGACCCGAGCCCGCCATCGGGCCATACAAATCCGAAAGCGCGTGGCTGGCGAGTTCGGAGGCATCGCTGCTGCCGAGTTGCGTGCGTTGCGCGGAAGTCAGCAGGCGATCGCGAAACGGCCGATAGAATTCCAGCGCCGCGCCGGCCGCGGCATCGCCGGCAGGTGTTTTCAACTTCGCTGATTGCTGTTTCAGCGAGGCATCGAATGCCTGCGCCGCCGCACGCGTGCGATCCCAGTCGCTGCTGCCCACCAGCACCACAACCTGGCGCGTGGCGGCATCAACGATTTGGCGCTCGGCAATCGCCAGCAGCGGATCGCGCTGCTCGCCAGGCAGCAGCGCGAGGACATCGCTGTCGATCTTGGGCGTGCGCCAGAACTGGATCTGCTGCACGGCCAGCGCCAGCACCAGCGCCAGCCATATCCATGCGGCCCAGGCCCAGATCCGGCGCAGGCGGGCTTCGTTGGCGGGCTGGTCAATCAAACTGTTTCGCCTCGGCGCCATCGAGCTTGACGGGCGCGTCGCGCAATTCGAGGAAGCGGATGTCGGTGCGATCACCCGCGACTTCTTCCAGGCGCACGCTGCGCACATGGCGGTCGCCCTGCAACTCGATGCGCCGGAAGATCTTCTGCAGCGGGCCCGGTTTGGGCACCAGCACCAGCGTCCAGCTGCCATCGGCGACGAGGGTTTCGCTGAGATCGAATTGCTTGCCCAGCATCTCAACATTGCCGCCGAGCAAGGCCATCAACAAGGTGTTGGCGGTGGCGACCGCTGGCGAAGCGCCACGACCGCCGAGGTCGCGCGTGCTGCCATCGGCGGCGCGGCTGAGCAGGCGCTGTTTCGTCAGCACCACCGCCGAGGGAAACGGGCTACGCGTATTCCAGACCACGCCACGATCGCGGGCGAGCAGAAAATCGCCTTTCGACAACAGCGGATTCCTGAAGCCCTGCAGGTGTTTTTCCTGCTCGAACTTGCCGCGCAACACCGGTGTGTCGACAAGGCGGGCGCGAATGCCAACGCCCGGCACGGCTGCTGCGGGGCTCGCGGCAATCGCATTGCAGGCAGTCAACGCAAACAGTAACGCGAGCAGTACTCGGGCGAAAATCTTCATATTCATGCGTTGGCGATTCCGAGGCGTTCGAACAGGATCGGCGGCGAGACGAAACTCATCTCGCCGGTGTCGGCCTTCACGGCGACCTGGATGGTGTGGCCCTTGGTCAACACCTGTCCGCTGGCGGCATCGCGGATCTGGTATTCAATCTTCAGGCGGTTTTCCCATTCGACGATCTGCGCGCGGACCACGATCTTCTGCTGGAAATGCGCCGGCCGCACGTATTTCGTGCGCAGGTCGACCACCGGCCAGACGTAGCCGGAATCGCGCATCTGCGGGTAGTCATAGTTGAAGCGCTGCAACAGCGCGCAGCGAGCGATCTCGAAATACTTGAGGTAGTGGCCATGCCAGACCACGACCATCGGGTCGAGGTCGTGGAAAGCCGGCGACAATTCGATTTCGCAGCTGAAATCAGCGCGCATACAACGCCCAGCTTTCGTTGCGGATAGCCTCGACCAGCCCGATCAATTCGCGATCCAGCGCGCGGTCTTCCTCGATCAGCGGGACACGCTGGGAAAGATCGGCATACATCTGCGCAAGATCGTCGCCAATCGAAAGATTCGCTTGCACGCGCTGGCGCAGTGCGATGCCCTGGCGCGCGGTGATCAGCAAGGCAGCGGCGACTTGCTCGGTAAGCTCAAGCACGCGCAGGCAGTCGCGCGCGGCGATCGTGCCCATGCTGACCTTGTCCTGGTTGTGGCATTCGGTGGAACGCGAGAACACCGAAGCCGGCATCGTCAGCTTCAGTGCTTCCGCGGTCCAGGCCGAGGCGCTGATCTGCAAGGCCTTCAAGCCGTGATTGATCGCGGCGCGCGGGCCGGTCGCGGCGGAAAGATTCGCCGGCAGGCCATGGTTGTAACGCGCGTCCACCAGCAAGGCCATCTGCCGGTCCATCAGATCGGCCAGGTTGGCGACGACATTCTTCATCGAATCCATCGCGAAGGCGATATGGCCGCCGTAGAAATGGCCGCCGTGCAGGACGAGCTCCAGATCGGGATCGATGATCGGGTTGTCGTTGGCGCTGTTGAGCTCGTTCTCGATGGTGTCGCGGAAGAACGGCAGCGCGTCCTCGAGTACGCCGACCACATGCGGGGCGCAGCGCAGCGAGTAACGATCCTGCAGGCGCTGTTCGTTGCGCGAGGGGCGATCGCAGTTGAGATCGGCGCGCAGACGCGCGGCGATGCGCTGCTGCCCGGCATGCGGCTTGACTGCGAAGAGAGCTTCATCGAAGTGATGGGCATTGCCGGCGCTGGCGAGCACGTTGAAGGCGGTCAGGCGCGTGCACAACCGCGACAGGTAATCGGCGCGCTGCCAGGCCAGACAGGCCAACGCGGTCATCACGGCGGTGCCGTTCATGATCGCGAGCCCTTCCTTTGGCCGCAGGTGCAGCGGCTGCAGACCGAAGCGCTTGAGCGCATCGGCAGCCGGCAAGATCTCGCCGCCGACAGCGACTTCGCGCTCGCCGCACAACACTGCCGCGACGTACGACAACGGTGTCAGGTCGCCGCTGGCGCCGACTGAACCTTCGGCGGGAATGCGCGGGAGAATATCGTGGCGCAGCAAGGCCTCGAGTTGTTCGAGCAAAGCGAGGCTCACGCCGGAAACGCCCTGCGCCAGCGAGACCAGGCGCGTGGCGAGCACGGCGCGGGTTTCCTCTGCATCGAGGAAGCGACCGAGACCGCAGCCGTGGTAGGTGTAAAGGTGATGCGGCAGCTCGGCGATCAAGGCCGGCGGAATGTTCACCGTGCACGAATCGCCGTAACCGGTGCTGATGCCGTAGACGACGCCATCCTCGGCTATCAGGCGATCGACGAATTCGGCGCCGCGGGTGATGCGCGCGCGGAATGCGCCGTCCGCGTTCAAGTGCGGCGAATGCGTGCGTCGGGCGAGGCCGACGACGTCTTCGATGCGCAGGCGGCCGCTGCCGATGGTGACGGAGGTCATGTCAGTGGGGTTCTTGTGCATGGGGAATTTGCTCCCAGAACGGGAAAAAGTTGAACCAGTCGTAAGGCGATGTGCGCAGCAGGCTTTCGACCCAGCGCGCGAAATCGCTGGCGTAGAGACTCAGCGCCTGCTCGCGTTTGCCGCGCGGCAAATCGACGCGCTCGCTCAGTCGCTGGAAATGCACACGGTAGCCATCGCCATGATGCAGGCAGCCGAGCAGGAATACCGGGCAGGCCAGCAAGGAGGCCAGCAGGTAGGGGCCGATCGGCAGCGGCGCTTCGTGGCCGAGGAATGGCACGCGCACGACGCGATCGCCCTTCACCGGTACGCGATCGCCGGCAATCGCGATGAACTCGCCGGCGGCGACGCGATCGGCCAACATCATCACCGTCACCGGCGAGAAATCCGTGACCTGCATCAGGCGCACGCGCGAAGCCGGGTTGAGCCGGGCCAGAATGCGATTGAAGCGTTGCGCATGCGCGGTGTGCACGAGAATGGTGATGTGCAGACCGTCGCGCTTGACCGCCGCAGCCTGCATCAACTCCAGGCAGCCCATGTGCGCGGTAAGGATCACCCCGCCCTGCCCGCTGCCGGCGGCTGCAGTCATCGCCGCCTGGTCGGCGAACTCCAGATGTTCCGGCCGATAGCGACCACTCATCGCGAGGATCTTGTCGAGCAAAGTTTCGGCAAAGCAGACGAAATGCCGCAGGCTCTGGCGCTTGCCCGGCGCCTGCGCGAACACCTGTTGGCTTTGCTGCAGACGTTCCAGATATTCGAGCGAAGCGTGGCGCGCCGTCGAGCGGGTCAGCCAGTAGTAGAACACCACCGGATACAGGCAGAGACGGAACGGCAGGCGGCCGAGCAAGCGGTAGACGCCAAATAAAAACCACACGCCGCCAACGAACGTGCTCTCGCCGATGCCCGCCCAGTGCCGCGACGCGCTCATGCGATGCCGACCTTGCGCGCCAGCAGCAGCGGCGAACGCACGAGCATGCCGAAGAACAATTTGGCGTGCATGCGCGAGATGCGCAGGTTGTCGCGCAGCACGTCGAAATGCGAGACGCCATCGAGCGGATAGGTCACGCGCGTCGGACGATTGCGCACGGCGACGCCGCGCCAGTGCAGGCGCACCAGCACTTCGCAGTCGAAATCCATGCGTCGGCCAATCGTCACCGAATCGATCAAGGCGATTACCACCGGCAAGGGATAGACGCGGAAGCCGCACATCGAATCGCGGATATCGAACGACAGCGTGTTGATCCAGATCCAGACATGCGTCGCATAGCGCCCGTACAGCCGACCCTTGGGCACGGAGGCGTCGTAGATCGGGCAGCCGGAAATCACGCTGTTCGGAAATTCGCGCGCTTCGGCGATGAAGCCGGGAATGTCGGCGGGGTCATGCTGGCCATCGGCGTCGATCTGCAGCACATGGCTGAAGCCGCGGTGCGCGGCTTCGCGAAACCCTGCCATCACCGCTCCGCCTTTGCCTTGGTTCTTCTCAAGACGCAGCAGGCTGACTTCATCAGAATGCGCGGCAGCGAGATCGGCCAGAACGCGTGCGCAACCGGGCTCGGAACCATCGTCGACCAGTAGACAGGGCACGCCTTGTGCACGTACGCGCTCGACCATCACGGTGATCGCGTGTTCGTGGTTGTAGACCGGGATCACAACGATCACGGAAAAATTCCTGGCATTGAAATCGGCGTTCATTCCGTCACCGCCGCTTCGGCGTTCTGGAACAGAACGCGTCCGCTGGCATGCGTGCCATGCCGCGAGGTGTAGCGGAAACCCAGCGTATTGACGCTCGTCTGCCAATCGATCTGCAGATGCAGACGCGTGCCCGGTCGCACCAGCAACTGAAACTTGAGCACATCCATGCGCGCGAACGCACCGTCGATGGCGAAGGCTTCGCGACCGAACTTGATCGCCCAATCGAGCAATACAACCCCGGGCAGGACCGGCATCGCGGGAAAATGGCCGTCGAAACCGGCGAGATCGGCGTTGACATCCAATTCAAGCGCGGCGGTTTTGCTGCTGCGATCAAGCCATTCCGGTGTCGGCAGCATTGGTTTGAACAGCAGCGCGAGCCGCGCCTCGCTGCTCTTGCCCTGGGCATCGGCCGGCAAGGCATCGACGAAACGCCAGCGTCGCGGCAAGGCGATGGCATCGACGTGTCCAGCCAGCCATTCGCGCAATTGCTTCGAGAACGCGAGTCTTCCTTCGCAGGCAAGCAGGTCGTGGCCTTCGCGTGTGGGCACGGCAACGGCAGCGACGAGCGCGCGTTCACCGGCGAGGACGAGCAGACGCACTTCCTGCAGGAACGGCGAGGCCAGCAGTCGCTGTTCGATCGCCGACAGCGAGATGCGGCGTTCCTCGAGCTTGACGATGCGATCGGCGCGACCGAGAAGATTGAATCCGTCTTCGACGGCCACGGCGCGATCGGCAGTGCGATACCAGTCCTGGTCGGGTAAATGCGGCGAGCGGATTTCCAAGGCTTGTTCGTGCACGCGCCACTCGACGCCGGGCAGCGGCGACCACGCCTGCGCCGCGCCCTGACGGGAGGCGATGCCGCCGGTTTCGCTGCTGCCGAAGACCTCGATCGGACATTGCTGCCAGAGTTTCTCGACGGCTTCGCCGGCATCGGCAGGCAACGGCCCGCCGGAAGAAAACACCGCGCGCAATGCCGAGCGCGTGGCGCGCCAGTCGATCGACTCGGGAAGACGCTTGAGCTGCGCAGGACTCGCGACCAGCATCGCCGGCGCGGACGTGATCGTCGCCGCGATCTGTTCGGGGTAAGCCAGTCGTCGCGAATGGAAAGCCCGACCCGCCGCCAGCGGCCAGAGCACGCGGAACAGCAGGCCGTAGATATGCTGATGCGAGACGGTGCCGTGGATGTGCGCATCACCGGCGATCGTGCCGAAACGCTGCTCGAGCGCGAGCAGTTCGGCATCGAGTTGCCGTAGTTTCTTTTCGATCGCCACCGGCTCACCGCTGGAGCCCGAGGTGTGGATCACCAGCCGGGTTGCTTCCGGGTCGAGCGCCGAAAACGTCGTCGTTGGCGCGACCTCGGGCAAGTCATCGCTGCCGAGCGCGCCGGGAAGATCGCCGACGAGATAATCGACCATCGGCAACATGCGTTCGAGCGTGGCTGGGAGCGTGTCGCCAGGCAGATAAACGATCTTGCCGGCGTGCCAGGCGCCGAACAACGCAGCGGCGAATGGCAGGCTGTGTTCGCAATGCAGCGCGATGCGGCGTCCGGGTCGCGAGGAAAACATGGCTTGCCAGCGCGACACCTGTTGCCGGAACGCGGCGAAATCGCAGTGTCCGGCATCGCCGATCGCGACGATGCGGGTCGCGACATCACCGGGCGGGGACAGCAGGCGCGACAGCGGCAGCCACTCAGCCATGCGTCTGCGCCGCCTGTGCTGCCTTCACCCGCCGCCGCACCAGCCATTCGCCGGCGAACAACACGCCCATCAACACGTAGGCGATCAGTCCGTTGTATAGCGCCCAGACCTTGTCCGGGCACCACAGCGCGGTGATCAGGGCGATGCTGCCGTTGAGCACGAAAAATCCGCACCAGACCCAGGTGACCTTGCGCGTGTATGCGACGCCATGCGCAGAGAGTTCGGGTTCCTGCAGGCGCGCGAGGCGTTCGATCACGGTCGGTGGATGACGCAGGCTGATGCCGAACACCGTCAACATCACCGCATTGACCAGCACTGGATAGAGCTTGAGCGGCATCGCGTCGTTGCCGAGCACGCTGAAAAGCACGAGCACCGCGGCACCGGCGGTGGCAGCGAGCCAGAGGCGGTCGCGACTGGTGACAGCGCGGACCAGTGCCATGCCCAGCAGGAGCAATGCCAGCCAGCGCGGCTGCACATGGCCAAGGCCAAAATAGATCGCCAGCGGATACAGGAGCGTGAGCAGCCAGAGCAAGGCTGTACGCAGTCGCATGCTTAAACGCCGGTTTGCGTTTCGGTGCCCGCGTGCATCATGCCGTGCACGGCATCCACCACGTCCGACACGGTGCGGACGGACTTGAACGCTTCCGGCTTGATGCTGCTGCCGATCAGCGGCTTGAGCTGCACGATGAGATCGACGGCATCGATGCTGTCGATGTCCAGATCCTCGCCCAGCTTGGCCTCGAGGCTGATGCGCTCGGGCTCGATGCCGAAGGTGTCCCGGAGGATGTCGACGATGCGCTGGTATAGCTGTTGCTTGTCCATGAGCTTTTCTTCTTCAACAGGCCCGTCGGCCGTCACTGCTTGCGATTGGCCGCGACGAAAGCGCACAACGTCTGCACGCTGGCGAAATGCCGCCGGGTATCTTCGGAGTCGGCGGACAGGGTCACGCCGTATTTTTTCTGCAGGGCCAAGCCGAGCTCGAGTGCATCGATCGAATCCAGGCCCAGGCCCTCGTTGAACAGCGGCGCGGCCGAATCGATGTCCTCGGGTCGGGTGTCCTCGAGCGACATCGAACTGATGATGAGATCCTTGATTTCCAGTTCAAGCGCTTGCAATGGCCCGCTCCAGATCGAAATAGACAGTCAGGTGGTCGGTCAGCTTGCGGGCGGCCTGGGCCTCGGTCGTTCCGGCAAGGAACGGGGCCACCGGCATGTCCTCGCGGACCTCAATGGATATATGAAAACGACGTGAAGGCACAGAATACCATTTCTCGCCTTTGCCAAGGGTCGGCGGGCTGCACCGGATCACCACCGGCGTGATGTCCAGGCCGCCACGGACAGCGATATTCGCCGCACCGCGCTGCATCTGCGGTTTGCCGATGCGAGGCGTACGGGTGCCCTCGGGGAAAATCATCAGGTTCTTGCCGCCGCGCACCGAGGCGATGCAGTCGTCGACCAGCCCAGCGCCATTGTCGTTGCAGATATAACCCGTAGCCCGGACCGGGCCGCGCGTGAACGGATTGCGGGCCAGGCGCGACTTCACCACGCAATCGGCATTGGCAACCAGCGAGCCGAGAAAAACCACGTCAATCAGCGTCGGATGGTTGGCCAGTATCAGCAGTCCGTTGCGCTGCAGGCGTTCACGACCGCGGACTTCGTAGGTCAGCACACCGAGCAGGCGCATCAAGTCCATGAAGCCAGCGAAGGTCCAGCGGATGATCGCGCGGGCGCGACGACTGCGCTGTTCCGTATCGCGTACCAGCAAGGTCAGCAGCGGAAACACCAGCAGACGCAGGAGCACGCCGCCCAATCCGAAACTGAAAAAACTCAGGCCGGTGCCGACGATGCGCCAGGCGTGGTTGATGCGTTCAAACACGGCGACGCCACTGCCAGAAACGTGGTGGATCGCTGAAATCCATGCCGGGCTGGTCGGAAAGCAGGAAATGCAGGGCTTCGAGTCCGTGCGGAAGTGAAGCGGGAGTCGTCGCGGCGGTGGCGAGCTCCGGTGCCATCGTCAGCGAGAACCGTGCGTCGTTCGGGCCCGGCAGGGCAAGGCGCCAAGTCCAGGCGTAATCGCAAACCGGTTCGTCGACGAATTGCGCGTATGGCTCCGGCACGAGACCGTCGTACATCACCACCAGCACTTCCGCTGCGCCGTCGGCGAGCAATCCGAGTGCTTCGACAACCGCCGCCTCGGCGCTTGCAGCGCCGGCCGATACCGCGAGGTAGTTGTCGCTGAGCTTGCGCGCGATGCTGTACTGCGCGGCGATCGCGTTGTGCGTGGAGAGCCCGAAACTGGTCGGCGACAAGGCTTCACCACGCGCCAAATCCTGCAACATGCTGTAGGTGCGGCCAAGATCGCCATGTCGCGATGCGAACACCAGCGGCATTCCTGCCGCTTCCGCCGACTGGCACCAGTACGCGACCTGCAATGCCATGCGCCCCAGCTTCTCGACGCGACGACGTTGCATCGGTGGCATTTCCGCGAGCGCGGGCGAATCGTCGCCCTGCGGCAGCACCGGGTTTCGCGCCCAGTCCAACCAGGCCTGCCGGTCAGTCAATCCGGGAGCGAAAGCACTCCATTCGGTGATGGTGAAATCCACTGCGTTGCCCCAGACCGTTGGCTGGATGACAGCCCCCGTGATTGCCGACTGCAATCACTCTGTCATTCCAGACTGCACAAACAAAAAGCCCGGCCGGAGCCGGGATTCTTATTGCCGTTAAAGCGATTTGGCGTCCCCACGGGGATTCGAACCCCGGTCGCTACCGTGAAAGGGTAATGTCCTAGGCCTCTAGACGATGGGGACATTGAAACTGTTGGATTGAATCTGTTTGGTTTGAAGCCGGATGCCGCAGAAACTTAAGTGGTGGAGCTAATCGGGATCGAACCGATGACCTCTACAATGCCATTGTAGCGCTCTCCCAGCTGAGCTATAGCCCCACCGAAGGAAGAAGCGGAATTGTAATGACCGACCCCAAGGCCGTCAAGCGCAGACCACCGACGCTTCCGACTCGGCTTCCGGCGCGAGCGGTTTCAAGGTCTGCGGCGCGTGTCCCTGCCCGACCAGATACTCGAGCCATTTGTTGAGAAAACTGTTCATCCGCAGGCGATGACCGAACAGCACCTTGGCCGACGGATGCCAGCCGAGCACGTCCTGCCAGTGTCGGCCAACGTAGCAATGCGTGACTTCAGCCTGACGCGCATCGCGATAGATGCGCACATAAGCCGACGGATCCGGCTGTCCGGTCTGGGCATCGAGCAGGCGATAGCTCAGGCGCAGCTCCAGCGTATACGGATGCACTTCCAGCACCTCGACCAGCAGATCGAGCCCGCCCGGCACCTGCGAAACATAGGCACCAGGCTGCAATTGCGGGAAATCGAACAGCTGCTGCAGCCGCTGGTAATTCTCGCCATACAAGCCCATCAGCCAGGCAAAGCGGCTGAAACGCGGCAGGGATGGGCGGCTCATCAGGCTCATGCTTCGATGCTAGCACGCGATTTCGCCGGTCTTGCAGTGCCTTCAGAACATGTGTTTCTTGATGCCGAACTGCGCCAGCACCTTGCTGGCGATTTCCTCGATCGAGGTATGCGTCGTGCTCAATGACGGCAGACCGACCGCCCGGAACAATGCTTCGGCGCGTGCAACTTCCTTGCGGCATTGCTCGATCGTGGCGTAGCGCGAATTGGGTTTGCGCTCGTTGCGGATCTGCTGCAAGCGCACCGGATCGATGGTCAGACCGAACAACTTGCGTTTGTGCGCCTTGAGCCGTTTGGGCAGCTCCTCGCTTTCGAGATCGTCGTCGGTCAGTGGATAGTTCGCCGCTTTCACGCCGTAATGCAGCGCCAGGTACAGGCAGGTCGGGGTCTTTCCGGAGCGGGAGACGCCAACCAGGATCAGATCGGCCTCGTCGTAGTCGAGATCGACACCGTCGTCGTGGGTCAGCGCGTAGTTGGTGGCGTTGATGCGCGACTCGTAGGCGGCGAAATCGACCAGGCCATGTGCCTGGCCGGCGCGCGCCTGGCGCTTCATGCCCAGCTCCTGCTCCAGCGGCAGGATAAAAGGCGCGAATACATCGAGCATCAATCCGCCGCTCTCGCCCAGTAGGGCGATCAGTTCGGCATCGACCGCGCTGTTGACCACGATCGGCCGCAATCCCGAGCGCAGGCCGGCCGCCGCGATCTGTTCGGCCGCCGCCCTCGCCTTGTCGGCGGTATCGACGAAAGCGATGCGGGTGGTGTCGAAATCCACGCCGGCGAACTGGGTCAGCAGGCTGTGACCGATGGTTTCGGCGGTGATGCCGGTGCCATCGGAGATGAAGAAAACCGGGCGCGGCTGGTTCATGTGGAGGCGCTTGGCGAAGGAATCGGCATTGTGCCCGGACTTCGGCGGCAAAAGGACGCGATCGGGACGACGTCGCCACCCGCGAATTCCCCACGCTCTCCATTCAACGCGCTATCGACATGCCGATTGCAGGCATTGCTTGTCCCTGCCTCGCCCGGGACGGGATAATGGCGGTCTTGGCCCATCGCCCTGCCCCCTCGGAGCCCCTCTTGAGCGCCCACGTCCTCTGGCTGCACGAACTGCGTTTGACCGACCTCGCCCAGGTCGGCGGCAAGAACTCCTCGCTTGGTGAAATGATCGGCAACCTCAGCCAGCTCGGCGTTTCGGTGCCCGGCGGCTTCGCCACTAGCGCAGCGGCGTTCGCGCAATTCATCGCCCACAACAACCTGACCCAGCGCATCTACGACCGCCTCGCCGGTCTGGACGTCGAGGATGTCGCGGCATTGGTCAAGGCCGGCGGCGAAATCCGTCGCTGGGTGATCGATTCGCCGCTGCAGCCGGAACTCGATGCCGCGATCCGCGACGGCTACAAGAAAATGTGCAGCGATGCCGGCGCCAGCGATATCGCCGTCGCCGTGCGTTCCTCCGCGACCGCCGAGGATCTGCCCGATGCGAGTTTCGCCGGGCAGCAGGAAACCTTCCTCAATGTCACCGGCATCGACGACGTGCTGGTCAAGATCAAGGAAGTGTTCGCTTCGCTCTACAACGACCGCGCCATCGCCTACCGCGTGCACCACGGTTTCAAGCACGAAGACGTGTTCCTGTCGGCGGGCGTGCAGTTGATGGTGCGATCGGATGTCGGCGCCGCCGGCGTGCTGTTCACCCTCGACACCGAATCGGGTTTCCGCGATGTCGTGTTCGTGACCTCGAGCTACGGCCTGGGCGAAAACGTCGTCCAGGGCGCCGTCAATCCCGACGAGTTCTACGTCTACAAGCCGACACTGCGCGCCGGCAAGCCGGCGATCCTGCGCCGCACGCTGGGCAGCAAGCAGATCCGCATGGTTTATTCGACCGCCGCCGGCGAGCGCGTGCGCAACGAAGACACGCCCGTCGAATTGCGCAACCGTTTCTCGATCACCGATGCCGACGTCGAGGAATTGTCGCGGCAAGCGCTGGTGATCGAACAACACTACGGCCGCCCGATGGACATCGAGTGGGCCAAAGACGGCGTCACCGGCAAGCTCTACATCGTGCAGGCGCGTCCGGAAACCGTGAAGTCGCGCGCCAAGGCCACGCAGATCGAGCGCTACCAGCTCAACGCGCGCGGCCCGGTGCTGGTCGAAGGTCGTTCGATCGGTCAGAAGATCGGCTCCGGCGTCGCCCGCGTGATCCGCAGCGTCGCGGAAATGGGCAAAGTGCAACCGGGCGACGTGCTGGTCGCGGACATGACCGACCCCGATTGGGAGCCGGTGATGAAACGCGCTGCCGCGATCGTCACCAACCGCGGTGGCCGCACCTGCCACGCCGCGATCATCGCGCGCGAGCTCGGCGTGCCGGCCGTGGTCGGTTGCGGCGATGCGCTGGACAAGATCAAGGACGGCGAACCGGTGACGGTCAGCTGCGCCGAGGGCGACACCGGTTTCATCTATTCGGGCCTGTTGCCGTTCGAAAAAATCACCGCCGACCTCGAACACATGCCGCCGGCGCCGCTCAAGATCATGATGAATGTCGGCAACCCCGAGCGTGCTTTCGATTTTGCGCAACTGCCGCATCAGGGCATCGGTTTGGCGCGACTGGAATTCATCATCGCCCGCCAGATCGGCGTGCATCCGAAAGCTCTGCTCGATTACGCCAACCAGCCAGCGGAAATCAAGGCGCAGATCGAGCCGCTGATGGCCGGCTATGCCGACCCGGTCAGCTTCTACGTCGATCGTCTCGCCGAAGGCATCGCCACGCTCACCGCGGCGTTCGCGCCGCATACGGTGATCGTGCGTCTGTCGGATTTCAAATCCAACGAATACGCCAACCTGATCGCCGGCACGCAGTACGAGCCGCACGAGGAAAATCCGATGATCGGGTTCCGCGGCGCCTCGCGCTATGTCGACCCGAGCTTCAGCGACTGCTTCGCGCTCGAATGCCGCGCGGTGAAGAAAGTCCGCGACGACATGGGCCTGACCAACTGCTGGATCATGATCCCGTTCGTGCGCACGCTCGACGAAGGCCGCAAGGTCATCGAAGTGCTGGAGAAGAATGGCCTCAAGCGCGGCGAGAATGGCCTCAAAATCATCATGATGTGCGAGCTGCCGTCGAACGCCCTGCTTGCCGACGAGTTCCTGGAAATCTTCGACGGTTTCTCGATCGGCTCCAACGATCTCACCCAGCTCACGCTCGGGTTGGATCGCGATTCGGCGATCGTCGCGCATCTGTTCGACGAGCGGAATGCCGCGGTCAAGAAACTGCTGTCGATGGCGATCCAGGCCGCGCGCGCGAAAGGCAAATACGTCGGCATCTGCGGCCAGGGCCCATCGGACCATCCCGATCTCGCCGACTGGCTGATGGAGCAAGGCATCGAGTCGGTGTCGCTCAATCCCGACACCGTCGTCGACACCTGGCTGCGTCTTGCCAAGATCAAGGCCGGCTGATCCAGTGACGGCCGGCTTCTTTCCGTTCCTGGACAGCCTGGTCGCGCAGGCCGAGGCGCACGAGTGGCTGGCGCGCCTTGCCGTCGCGCTGGCGATTGCGCTGATCGGCATCTGGCTGGCGCGCTGGTGGGCGCGCGGTCTCGACCGCCTGATGACGCGCCTGCAGGTGGAAGTGATCCTGCGCAGCTTCCTGCGTAACGTCGCCTATGCGTTCGCGGTGGTCGTCGCAGTGATCGCGGCGCTGGACTTCGCCGGCGTACCCACCGCCTCGCTGCTCGCGGTCGTCGGCACCGCCGGCCTCGCGATCGGTCTGGCGCTGAAGGATTCGCTGTCCAACATCGCCTCCGGCGTGATGCTGATCGTGCTGCGGCCCTTCCACGCCGGCGATTTCGTCCAGGTCGCCGGGCTCGAGGGCACGGTCGACAACGTGCGTATTTTCCAGACGCATCTGCACACGATCGATAACCGCACGATCATCCTGCCCAACAGCCAGATCACCGCCGCACCGATCATCAACTACAACGTGCGCGGCGAACGCCGCGTCGACATCACCCTTGGCGTGAGCTATGACGCGGATATCGCGGCGGCACGCACCAGCTTGCTGCACATCGCCAACGACAATCGCCGCGTCAAGACGCAGCCGGCGCCGGAAACGTTCGTGATGGAACTCGGTGACACCCGCGTCTCGCTGCAACTGCGCGCCTGGGTCGCTGCCGACGATGTCGCTTTCGCGCGCTCGGAACTGCTCGACACCATTCATTCGCGTTTCGCCGAGCTCGGCATCCGCATTCCCGTGCAGAGCAAGGAAGTGCATGTGGTGCGGCGGGAACAGCCCGGGGCCGGCGAGATTCCGTAGCGCCTCGCGCCTATGCTGCCAGCAAGGCGTTGATCCCGATTTGGCATCGAAGCCGCAGAACGATAATCGCGCTCGTGAGCGCCCCTACGAAAAAAATCAAACCATGACGCGGTTGCGGCCGGCGTTCTTGGCTTCGTAGAGTTTCTGGTCGGCGCGCGAAACCAGGCGTTCGTGGTGGGCCAGGCCCGTGCGTTCGGCGACGCCGATGCTGACGGTGATGTTGAGTCCCGGCGCGAACGCGCTGCAGTCGACCGCCTCAATCGCGCGGCGCAGGCGTTCCGCGCAGGCGCGGGCCTGCGCGATGTCGTAACCGGGGAAAAGCAGGGCGAATTCCTCGCCACCCCAGCGTGCCACGCGCTCGTCGCCGCGCCAGCGGGCAACGTTTTCGCGACCCATTTCCTCGAGCATGACTTTCGAGACGATGCGCAGGGCTGCGTCGCCGACGTCATGCGAGAAGTTGTCGTTGACGCGTTTGAAGTGGTCGATGTCGAGCAGACCAAAGCACAGCGGCTCGTTCTTCTCGGCGGCGTCATTGAACGCCACTGTCAGGGTCTCATCCATGCTGCGGCGATTGGCCAATCCGGTGAGTGCATCGGTACGCGCCTGCACTTCGAAAGCTTCCGACTGCTGCCGGATGGTCTGATTGAGGTATTCGAGCTGGTCGTTCTTGAGACTGAGGTCGCGGGTGCGATCGGCGACGATCGAACTGAGTTCGCGTTCGCGCGCTTCCAGGTTGGCGACGCGTGCACGGTAAAGACCGTAAAGGAACAGCGCCAGCAGCAGGCCCGCCAGCGGAAGGAACCACGGTCGCTGATAGAAGCGCGGCTGGATCTCGAAATTAAGCGTCGCCGTTTCCGGGCTCCAGCCGCTGCCGCGCAGGGCGGCACTGACCTTGAACTTGTAGCGGCCGGGCGGAAGGTTCGTGTACTGCGCGTTGCGCATCTGGTTGCGCTCGACCCAGTTGTTGTCGAAACCCTCCAGCCGGTAGCGATAGCGGATCTGTTCGGGCGTGCGATAGCTGAGGCTGACGTAATCGAGCTCGAGTTTGCGCGTGCCCGGCGGCAGCACCAGCTCCTGCTTTCCGTTGGCGTCGTGGCCGTCGACGCGGATGCCTTCGATCACCACCGGCGGCGGTGCGAGCTGGTAACGCGATAGTTGGTCAGGCTGCACGATCGCCACGCCGCTGGCGGTTGCGACCCAGATGCTGCCGTCTTTCGCACGCAACGCGGCCGGGCCGGCACCACCGTTGCACTGCGCGCTGGCCATGCCGTCGGCCTCGGCGAACTGCTGGTAATCCAGAGTCTTGCTGCGGCCATCGAGCACGGCGTTGGCCTGATCGCGGCGGACATAGATCACGCCGGAATTGGAGGTCAACCAGAAGTTGCCGTAGTTGTCGGTGACCATCTGGAAGACGGTATCGATCGGCATGCCGTTGTGTACGCTGAGGATCGCTGTCTTGCCATCGCGATAACGCACCACGCCACGGTCGGTGGCGAACCACAGCGTGCCGTCGGCGTCCTCGTGCATTCCGAAGACATCTTGCGCCGCTTCGAGCTTGCTGATGTCGAGGGCATGGAACTTGCCGTTCTCGAACCACGCAACGCCATTCGCAGTGCCCACCCAGAGCTTGCCGTCAGCGGCTTCGTGCAGGCTGATGATGAAATCGCGCGGCAGGCCGTCCTTCTGCGTGAACACCTGCTCCTTGCCGGCGAAGCGCCGGACCAGCCCGGTCGATGTGCCGACCCAGAGCGCGCCGTCGCTGGTCTGCTTGATCGCGCGCACCTGGTTGCCGGGCAAACCGGTGCCCGCGGCGAAAGAAGTTTCCGGTACGCCATTGACCCAGTGCTGCAGACCGGTCGAATACATGCCGACCCAGAGACTGCCATCGCGATCTTCTTCCAGGCTCAGCACCTGATCGGTCGAACCGCTTTCCGATGCGCGCGAAACCACGCCATCGCGCCAACGGTTGAGGCCGCGTGCGGTGCCAATCCAGATCGTGCCGTCCTTGCCCTGCAGCACCGAACGCACGTAGTCGTCGCTGAGACCGTTGTGGGTATCGAGCGTCACGAACGGCGTATCGGCGAAGCGCAGCAGGCCGGCATTGGTGCCGACCCAGATGCCACCTTCGCGATCGGAAAACAACGAAGCCACGCGATTGTTGGGCAACCCCGATTGCGTGTCGAAGACTTCCAGACCGTTCTGGCCATAACGCATCAGGCCGCGATTGACCGTACCGATCCACAGCTCGCCATTGCCATCGACCTGCAGGCTCGGGATCGCTTCGTCGGGAAAGTCCTTCGCAAGAATCTTGAAGCGGCCGTTTTCGCCGACGTAAACGCCGTGCTGGGTGCCGACGTACATGCCGCCCTGCGGTGCCGGTTGCACGCTGTAGATCGCGCCGTCGGGCAGGCCCTGAGCGCGTCCGAACAGTTGCACGCGCTCGCCTTCGACGCGTACCAGGCCTTCGCGGGTACCGACCCAGACTGCGCCATTGCCGTCTTCGGTCAAGGTGTAGAGCACGCCGTCGGGCATGCCATCCTTGTGATTGAACACGCGCACCTGGCCGTTGCTGATGCGGTTGAGTCCGGCGCTTTCGGTGGCGACCCAGATCCGGCCGGCGCGATCCTCGATCGCCGCCATCGTCTCGTCCTGGCTCAAGCCGTTGGCGGTGGTGTAGTTCTGCCACTTCTCGCCGCGCAATACGCTGACGCCGCCGCGCGACGTACCCAGGATGAGATTGCCGCTATGGCCGACGCTCACCGAGCGGATGCCGTTGTCCTTGATCTCGGGGACGTTCTGCCGCCCGAAAGTGCGGAATTCCTGGCCGTTGTAACGGACGATGCCTTCCCAGGTCGCGAACCACAGATAGCCTTCGCGGGTTTGCGCAATGGCATTGACCTGGTTGTGCGGCAGGCCGTCGCGGGTGGTCCAGACCTCGCGCGAATATGTCGCCAGCGGCTTCTCGTCCATGCTCGCGGCGTTGGCGAACGACGCCCACAAGCCGAGAAACGCCAGCACCATCGTCGCGGAAAATCTCATCGCTGCCCCTGTTTCGAATGCTTCAGGACGACTCGCCCCCGAGCCTGCCCATATGTTGCCGATAGTAAGCGAGCTCGGCGACGGATTCGCGGATATCCGACAGCGCCGTATGCGCACCGGCTTTCTTCAGCCCGGCCAGGATCTGCGGCGACCAGCGCCGGCTGAGTTCCTTGAGCGTGCTCACGTCGAGATTGCGATAGTGGAAATAGCGCTCGAGCCTGGGCATGTGCCGGACCAGGAAGCGCCGGTCCTGGCAGATCGAATTGCCGCAGATCGGCGATTTCCCCGCCGGCACCCATTGCGTGAGGAAATCCACCGTCAGCGCCTCGGCCTGGGCCATGTTCACTTCGCTGGCGAGAACGCGGTCCCAGAGGCCGGACTTGCTGTGCGTGCCGCGGTTCCATTCGTCCATCGCCTCGAGACGTTCGAGCGGGTGCCGGATCGCGAGCTCCGGACCTTCGGCGAGGATGTTGAGGTTCTGGTCGGTGACCAGGGTGGCGATCTCGATGACGGAATCGCTGTCGGGATCGAGCCCGGTCATTTCCAGGTCGATCCAGATCAGGTAATCGGCGTTCGCTGCGGTCATCGGGCTCGCACGTGATGCGGGGTCGGGGGCATCATAGCGTGGACCCGCACCGGTTTAGCTGCCCATGCCCAATCCCTTGAACATCAGCGCGGAACACTATTCGGTGGTGTCGGCGATGATCACGCCGGCGTTCTTCCTGACCGCGACCAGTTCGCTGCTGGCAACATCGAATGGACGACTGGCGCGCGTGGTCGACCGCATGCGTGTGCAGATCGCCGAATTGCAGCGCACCGAATACGGGCCGATCCGCCTGCGCCTGGAAGGCAAGATCGAACGCCACCAGACGCGCGCGAAACTGGTGCTGGGCGCTTTGCAGATGCTGTACGGCGCGATGAGCGCCTTCGTCGGCACCAGCCTGGCGATCGCGATCGACCAGTTCGCCGGCTACCGTTTCGACGGCCTGCCGACCGCGCTGGCAGTGCTCGGTGTGTTGCTGGTGCTGGTCGCTTCGATCAACCTCGGTCGCGAAGCGCGCATCAGCGTGTCGATGCTTGACGAAGAACTGAAGCGCGAACTGGCGCGCGATCCGCCGA
>NZ_DATGBO010000075.1:0-31530 GCF_035312645.1 Arenimonas sp. | reverse complement strand
CATCACCACCCGTCATATCGGTGGCGGTCACAAGCAGGCCTACCGCCTGATCGACTTCAAGCGCGACAAGGAAGGTATCCCGGCGCGCGTCGAGCGCATCGAATACGATCCGAACCGCACCGCGCACATCGCGTTGCTGTGCTATGCCGATGGCGAGCGTCGTTACATCATCGCTCCCAAGGGTCTGGCCCAGGGCGACCAGGTCGTCGCCGGCAAGGACGCGCCGATCAAGACCGGCAACACGCTCCCGCTGCGCAACATGCCGATCGGTTCGACCGTGCATTGCATCGAGATGAAGCCGGGCAAGGGCGCACAGCTGGCTCGCGCCGCTGGTGCCGGTGCACAGCTGATCGCTCGTGACGCCGGTTACGCCACGCTGCGTCTTCGCTCCGGCGAGATGCGCAAGGTGCCGGTTGACTGCCTCGCCACCATTGGCGAAGTCGGCAACGTCGAGCACAACCTCGAGAAACTCGGCAAGGCTGGCGCGAAGCGCTGGCGCGGCATCAAGCCGACCGTTCGTGGCGCTGCCATGAACCCGGTCGACCATCCGCACGGTGGTGGTGAAGCCAAGGCTGGCCAGGGCAATCCGCACCCGGTTTCGCCGTGGGGCACGCCGGCCAAGGGTTACAAGACACGCCACAACAAGCGCACCGAGAAGTTCATCGTGCGCGATCGCAGGGGTTGATAGGTCATGGCACGTTCACTCAAGAAAGGCCCGTTCGTTGATCACCACCTCGTCAAGAAGGTGGAGGCCGCACAGGGCAGCAAGAAGCCGATCAAGACCTGGTCGCGCCGTTCCATGATCCTCCCGGAAATGGTGGGTATCACCATCGCCATCCACAACGGCAAAGTCCATATCCCCGTTCTCGTGAACGAGAATATGGTCGGCCACAAGCTCGGCGAATTTGCCGTCACCCGGACTTTCAAAAGTCATGGTGGCGACAAAAAAGCCGGCGGCAAGTAAGGGGTCTGGACCATGGAAGCTAAAGCCATCCTCCGCACGGTGCGCATCTCGCCGCAGAAAGCCCGCCTGGTCGCCGACCAGGTCCGTGGCCTGCCGGTCGCACGTGCGCTCAACCTGCTCAAGTTCAGCGACAAGAAAGCGGCCGAGATCATCTACAAGGTGGTCTATTCCGCGACGTCGAACGCCGAGAACAACAACGGCGCCGACGTAGACGAGCTCAAGGTCAGCAAGATCACGGTTGACGAAGGCCCGATCCTGAAACGTTTCATGGCCCGCGCCAAAGGCCGCGGAACCCAAATCTTCAAGCGCACCAGCCACATCTCTGTGGTGGTGGGCTCGGGCAAGAAAGGCTAAGGACAAGAACGATGGGTCACAAAGTTCATCCGACCGGTATCCGCCTTGGTATCTCCAAGGACTGGAACTCCAAGTGGTTCGCCAACAAGCGCCAGTACGGCCAGTACCTCGCCGCTGACCTCAAGGTCCGCGAGATGCTGCGCAAGAAACTCGCCCAGGCGGGCATCTCCAAGATCCTGATCGAGCGTCCGTCGAACACCGCTCGCGTGACGATCCACTCCGCCCGTCCGGGTGTGGTGATCGGCAAGCGCGGCGAAGACATCGAGAAGCTGAAGGCCGACGTCTCCAAGCTGATGGGTGTGCCCGTGCACATCAACGTCGCCGAAGTCCGCAAGCCGGAACTCGACGCGCAGCTTGTGGCCGAGTCGATCGCCCAGCAGCTCGAGCGCCGCATCATGTTCCGCCGCGCGATGAAGCGCGCCGTCGGCAACTCGATGCGCCTCGGTGCGCTTGGCATCAAGGTCAACGTCGCTGGCCGCTTGAATGGCGCAGAAATCGCCCGTTCCGAGTGGTATCGCGAAGGTCGTGTGCCGCTGCACACCCTGCGCGCCGACATCGACTACGGCTTCGCCGAAGGCCTCACCACCTACGGCATCATCGGCGTCAAGGTCTGGATCTATAAGGGCGAAATCTTCGATTTCTCCCAGGTCGGCCAGGAAAAAGTCGAAGAACGCAACGAGCGTCCGGCCCGTCCGGCCCGCGACCCGAGGTAAGCAAACATGTTGCAACCGAAACGTACCAAGTATCGCAAGGTCTTCAAGGGTCGCAACGACGGCCTTAGCTGGAGCGGCGCAGCCGTCAGCTTTGGCGAGTACGGCCTGAAGGCGACCCAGCACGGCCAGCTCACCGCGCGCCAGATCGAAGCCGCCCGCCGCACCGTCAGCCGCTACGTCAAGCGCGGCGGCAAGCTGTGGATCCGCGTCTTCCCGGACAAGCCGATCACCAAGAAGCCGATCGAAGTCCGCATGGGCGCCGGCAAGGGCAACGTTGAATATTGGGTGGCGCCGATCCAGCCGGGTCGCGTGCTTTATGAAATCGAGGGCATTCCGGAAGAGACGGCGCGCGAAGCGTTCCGCCTTGCCGCCGCCAAGCTCTCTGTGAAGACCACCTTCGTGGTCCGGACGGTGCGCTAATGGAACTCAAAGAACTGCGTCAGAAGTCGGCGGCCGATCTCAAGGCCCATCTGCTGGACCTGCACAAGGAGCAGTTTTCGCTCCGTATGCAGAAAGCCACCGGGCAGCTGGCCAAGACCCATGACATCAACCGGGTTCGTCGCGAGATCGCTCGCGTCAACACCCTGTTGACCGCTACGAAGTAAGGCCGAGCCATGACCCAGAATGACAACCAGACGCGCACGGTCGAAGGCCGAGTCGTCAGCAACAAGATGGACAAGACCGTGACGGTGCTCGTCGAGCGCCAGGTGAAGCACGCGCTGTACGGCAAGTACATCCGTCGCTCCACCAAGCTGCACGCCCACGACGAAGGCAACACCTGCAACGAAGGTGATCTCGTTCGCGTGTCGGAGTGCCGTCCCCTGTCCAAGACCAAGAACTGGCGCGTCGTGGAAGTCATCACGCGCGCTGGCCAGTAATCAGGAGCCCCGACCATGATCCAGGTACAGAGCTACCTCGACGCCGCTGACAACTCCGGCGCCAAGGAAATGATGTGCATCAAGGTGCTCGGCGGCTCCAAGCGTCGTTACGCGCACATTGGTGATGTCATCAAGGTAACCGTGAAAGACGCGATTCCGCGCGGCAAGGTCAAGAAAGGCGAAGTCTACGACGCCGTTGTTGTCCGTACCCGCTCCGGTGTCCGCCGCGCCGACGGTTCGTTGATCCGTTTCGACGGAAACGCCGCCGTGCTGCTCAACAACAAACTCGAGCCGATCGGTACCCGCATCTTCGGGCCCGTGACCCGCGAGCTGCGTTCCGAGAAGTTCATGAAGATCGTCTCGCTCGCACCCGAAGTGCTCTGAGCGAAGGAAAACATATGAACCGTATTCGTAAGGGTGACCAGGTGATCGTTATCGCCGGTTCCGACAAAGGCAAGAAGGGTGAGGTTGTTCGTGTGGCCGGCGACAAGGTCGTCGTCCAGAACATCAACATCATCAAGCGCCACACCAAGGCGAATCCGCAGGCCGGTCAGGCTGGCGGAATCATCGAGCGTGAAGCGCCGATCCATATCTCCAACGTCATGTTGTTCAACTCTGCTTCCGGCAAGGGTGATCGCGTTGGTTTCAAGGTGCTCGAGGATGGACGCAAAGTGCGTGTGTTCCGCTCGAGCGGTGAGGCGCTGGACGCCTGAGGAATAACGTCATGACGACCCGTTTGGAAAAAATCTACAAAGAGACCGTTGTCCCGAAGCTGATGGAAAAGTTCGGCTACGACAACGTCATGCAGGTTCCGCGCATCAGCAAGATCTCGCTCAACATGGGCGTGGGCGAAGCGGTGGGCAACAAGAAGATCCTGGAAAACGCCGTGGCCGACATGGCCAAGATCGGTGGCCAGAAGCCGGTAACGACCAAGGCTCGCGTCTCGGTTGCCAGCTTCAAGATCCGTGACGGCTGGCCGATCGGCTGCAAGGTCACCCTGCGCCGCGCCAAGATGTACGAGTTCCTTGATCGCCTGATCAGCATCTCGCTGCCGCGCGTGCGCGACTTCCGTGGCGTGTCCGGTCGTTCGTTTGACGGTCGCGGCAACTTCAACATGGGCGTCAAGGAACAGATCATCTTCCCGGAAATCGATTTCGACCAGGTCGATGCGATGCGCGGTATGGATATCGCGATCACGACCACGGCCAAGACCGATGCCGAAGCCAAGGCGCTGCTCGAAGCCTTCAGCTTCCCTTTCCGCAACTGATATCTAGGAATTAATCATGGCTAAGACGTCAATGGTGAACCGCGATATCAAGCGGAAGAAACTGGTCAAGAAGCACGCCACCAAGCGCAACGAGCTGAAGACGATCGTCTCCAGCCCGACCGCTTCGTTCGAAGAGAAGATGGTCGCCGCGACCAAGCTGCAGAAGCTGCCGCGCGATTCCTCCCCGAGCCGCGTGCGCAACCGCTGCGAACTGACGGGCCGCTCGCGCGGCGTGTACGCCAAGTTCGGTCTCGGTCGCAACAAACTGCGCGAAGCCACCATGCGTGGCGATGTGCCCGGCCTCCGCAAGGCCAGCTGGTAACCGTCGAATCCCTCGGGATTCAACGGATATCGGTGCTGCCAAACCTTTCTATACAGGTAAGCAATCATGAGCATGACTGATCCTATCGCCGACATGCTGGTGCGCATCAAAAATGCGCTCGCCGTCGGCAAACCGCAGGTTTCGATGCCTGCCTCCAAGCTGAAGTTCGCCATCGCGGAGCTTCTGCGCAGCGAAGGCTACATCGGCGACATCCGCACCACGGGCGAAGGCGCGCAAGCCAAGCTCGAAATCGCGCTGAAGTATTACGAAGGCCGCCCGGTCATCGAGCGCCTCGAGCGCGTCTCGCGTTCCGGCCTGCGCCAGTACAAGGGCAAGGACGAACTGCCCAAGATCCTCGCTGGTCTCGGCGTGGCCATCATCTCCACCTCGCAGGGTCTGATGACCGATCGCCAGGCCCGCGCTGCGGGTGTGGGCGGCGAAGTCATCTGCCTCGTGGCCTAAGGAGCACGCAACCATGTCCCGCGTAGCCAAGAAACCGATCAACCTCGCCAAGGGCGTTGAGATCAAGGACGTCAACGGCGTTCTCACCGTGAAGGGCCCGAAGGGCTCGTTGAGCCTGCCGAAGCCAAACGGCGTCAGCATGAGCGTCGACAACGGCCTCATCCAGTTCGGCGCCGCCAATGTTGATGACATGAAGATGGCCGGCACCGCCCGCGCGATCCTCGCCAACATGATCGTCGGCGTGTCCGAAGGCTTCACCCGCAAGCTCGAGCTCGTCGGCGTGGGTTACCGCGCCGCGATGCAGGGCAAGGATCTGAATCTGAGCCTGGGCTTTTCGCACCCGGTTCTGTTCGTGACCCCGGAAGGCATCACCCTGACCACCCCGACCCAGACCGAGATCCTTGTCAGCGGTTCCGACAAGCAGCTCGTCGGCGAGGTTGCCGCCAAGATCCGCGCGTATCGCAAACCCGAGCCGTACAAGGGCAAGGGCATCCGCTACTCCGGCGAGAAGATCATCATGAAGGAAGCGAAGAAGGCCTGATCCCGAAGGATCACGCGCTTCCGCTTTCTCGAGGAAAGACCATGGACAAGAACATCGCTCGTCTCCGCCGCGCCAAGACCACCCGTTCGCATATCCGCGATCTGGGCGTGGCGCGCCTGTCGGTGCTGCGCTCCGGCCAGCATATCTACGCCCAGGTGTTTACGGCCGACGGCTCCAAGGTCCTGGCTTCGGCCTCGACCCTGCAGGCCGAAGTCAACGACGGCCTGAAGAGCAAGAAAAACAAGGACGCCGCTTCGCGCGTCGGCCAGCTCATCGCCGAGCGCGCCCGCGCTGCCGGCGTCGAGAAGGTCGCGTTCGATCGCTCCGGCTACCGCTACCACGGCCGCATCAAGGCCTTGGCTGAGGCAGCTCGCGAAGGTGGTCTGCAGTTCTAAGCCGATTCCGGCGCAAGCCGGAATTTCGGTATGCGTTAAGTGGCACAGCTTGAAATGGGATCCCCGTGATCCCATCAGATCCATACAACCATAAGCGGCGAATGCCGTAAGCAATCAATTTTTAGGAACTCACATGAGCAGCAACGAACGCGATCGCAATCGCGGTGAGAGTGACGACGGCTTCATCGAGAAGCTGGTCGCCGTCAACCGCGTCTCCAAGACCGTCAAGGGCGGCCGCCAATTCACCTTCACCGCTTTGACGGTGGTAGGCGACGGCGCCGGCAAGATCGGCTTCGGTTATGGCAAGGCCCGCGAAGTGCCGGTCGCCATCCAGAAGTCGATGGAAAAAGCCCGCAAGGCGATGGTCGATGTCAATCTCAACGAAGGCACGCTTTGGCACCAGGTCAAGGCTGGCCACGGCGCCGCGCGCGTCTTCATGATGCCGGCCTCCGAAGGTACCGGTGTCATCGCCGGTGGTGCCATGCGCGCCGTGCTCGAAGCGGTTGGCGTGAAAAACGTCCTCGCCAAGGCTGTCGGTTCGCGCAACCCGATCAACCTCGTGCGCGCCACGATCAAGGGCCTGAGTGCGATGCAGTCGCCGGCCCACATCGCGGCCAAGCGCGGCAAGAAAGTTGAGGAGATTTTCCATGGCTGATAAGACTGTCAAGGTCCGCCTGGTCAAGGGTCTGCGCGGTTGCCAGGCGCGCCACCGTCTTTCGGTGAAGGCACTGGGCCTGAACAAAATCAACGATGTCCGTGAACTGAAAGATTCCCCGCAGGTTCGTGGCCTCATCAATCAGTTGCACTACCTGGTTCGCGTCGAATCCTGAGCGCGCCGAGGAGAACACAGATGAAACTCAATACTCTCAAGCCGGCTGACGGCGCCCGCAAAGACCGCGTTCGCGTTGGTCGCGGTATCGGTTCCGGCCTCGGCAAGACCGCGGGTCGCGGCCACAAGGGCTCGTTCGCTCGCTCCGGCAAGGGCAAGATCAAGGCCGGTTTCGAAGGCGGCCAGATGCCTATGTACAAGCGTCTGCCCAAGGTCGGTTTCCGCTCCAAGCTCAAGAACGACACCGCCGAAGTGCTGCTCTATCAGATCGAGAAGCTCGAGCTGACCGAGATCGACTTCGCCGCGCTGCGCGCCGCCAAGCTGGTGCCGTCCAACGCCAAGCAGGCGAAGATCGTCAAGAAAGGCGAGCTGACCAAGAAGTTCGTGTTCAAAGGTGTGCTCGTGACTGCCGGTGCCAAGGCAGCTATCGAAGCCGCCGGCGGCAGCGTGGAGTAATACCTCTTGTCCCAAGCAAATTCCGCAGCGAAAGCCCTGGGTGGGCTCGGCAAATACACCGAGCTCCGCCAGCGTCTGGTCTTTGTCCTGCTGGCCCTGATTGTCTACCGCATCGGTAGCTACATCCCGGTCCCGGGCATCAATCCGGAACGTTTGCTTGAGGTCATGAAAAGCCAGGAAGGCACCATCGTCGACATGTTCAACATGTTCTCCGGTGGTGCGCTTCATCGTTTCAGCCTGTTTGCGCTGAACGTGGTGCCATACATCTCTGCGTCCATCATCGTGCAGCTGATGGGGCAGATCTACGGCCCCTGGAAAGCGCTGAGAAACGAAGGCGAGAGCGGCCGTCGCAAGCTGACGCAGTATTCGCGCATGTTCGCGGTGGTGCTTGCGGTGATCCAGTCCGTCGGTATTGCGAGTGCATTGCAGAAGCAGGGCGTGTCCTACGATCAGGGCATCGGTTTCGTGCTGACCGCGACCGTTACGCTGACCACCGGCACCATTTTCCTGATGTGGCTGGGCGAGCAGATCACCGAGCGTGGCATCGGCAACGGCGTTTCCCTGATCATCTTCTCGGGCATCGTCGCCAGCCTGCCAAGCGCTGCCTTCAACCTGCTCTCGCAGGTGCAGAAGGGCGACATCAACGTCATCGTGGTTTTTGTGGTTCTCGTGCTGGTTCTGGCGGTCACGTTCTTCGTGGTCTTCATGGAGCGCGGGCTGCGCAAGATCACCGTAAATTACGCTCGCCGCCAGGGCGGTCGTCAGGGTTACATGAACCAGAGTTCGCACCTGCCGTTGAAATTGAACATGGCCGGCGTGATTCCACCGATCTTTGCTTCCAGCCTCATCATGTTCCCGTCGACGCTGTCGACCTGGTTCAGCACCAACTCCAGTTCCGTTGAAGGCTGGCAGGGCACGCTCTATCGTTCGCTGCAGGCTGTGGCGCAGGCGTTGGCGCCGGCCGAGCCGCTGCATATGCTGCTGTACGGCGTGATGATCATCGGCTTCTCGTTCTTCTACACCGCGCTGGTGTTCAACTCGCAGGAAACTGCCGAGAATCTGAAGAAGTCCGGCGCGCTCATTCCGGGTATCCGTCCGGGCAAGGCGACGGGCGAGTACATCGACCAGGTCATGACCCGTCTGACCCTGATCGGCGCCCTGTACCTGGTGCTGGTCTGCCTGCTGCCGGAGTTCCTCCGCGCCGGGCTCAAGGTTCCGTTCTATTTCGGCGGCACGTCGTTGTTGATCGTGGTCGTCGTGGTCATGGATTTCACTGCCCAGATTCAGGCTCATCTGATGTCGCATCAGTACGAAGGCTTGATGAAAAAGGCCAATTTGAAAGGCGGTTCCCGCGGCGGTCTCGCGCGCGGCTAACGCCATAAAGAAGGGCGGCTCGTGCGGCGGCTTCGCGCGCGGGTAAGCCGGTGTTCTGTCCCTGCGCTGGAGTAGCGCGGGGCTGTTCCGAAGGCCTCAGGGCCGTCGGACAAACACTGGCTTGTCGCCGGAGCATGGGCACACTCCCCATGCCGGGTTTCCGGGTCTTCATGGCCCGGGGACTTCTAAACAACCCGAAGCCCTGTTATAATTCTCGATTCACTGCGCTCACTAAAGTTTTGGAGATCGCCTGATGGCGCGCATCGCGGGTGTCAACCTGCCTGTCCAGAAGCATGTCTGGGTAGGCCTACAGAGTATTTATGGCATCGGCCGCACACGGTCGAAGCTGCTTTGCGAATCGGCCGGGGTCGTCCCGTCCACCAAGATTCGCGACCTTACCGAGCCGCAGGTGGAAAAGCTGCGTTCGGAAGTGGCCAAGTTCGTGGTTGAAGGCGATCTGCGTCGTGAGGTCGGTATTTCGATCAAGCGTCTGATGGACCTCGGCTGCTACCGCGGCCTGCGTCATCGCCGCGGTCTGCCGCTGCGTGGCCAGCGCACCCGCACCAATGCCCGTACCCGTAAGGGTCCGCGCAAAGCCATCAAGAAGTAAGGGCGACCTATGAACAAGCCGGCCGTCAAGGCAAAGAAGAAGATCAAGCGGATCGTCACCGACGGTATCGCCCACGTCCACGCTTCTTTCAACAACACCATCGTGACGATCACCGATCGTCAGGGTAATGCCCTTTCCTGGGCGACTTCGGGTGGCGCGGGTTTCCGCGGTTCCCGCAAGTCCACTCCGTTCGCTGCACAGGTTGCCGCTGAAAAAGCCGGCAAGGCTGCGCTCGACTACGGTGTGAAGACCCTGGAAGTGCGCATCAAAGGTCCGGGTCCGGGCCGCGAGTCCGCCGTGCGTTCGCTGAACGCCGTCGGTTACAAGATCATGAACATCATCGACGTGACCCCGATCCCGCACAACGGGTGCCGGCCGCCGAAAAAGCGCCGCGTCTAAGGGTTAGGAGCACATACCATGGCACGTTATATCGGTCCTACCTGTAAGCTCGCCCGCCGCGAAGGGGCTGACCTCAGCCTCAAGAGCCCGGCGCGCGCGATTGATTCCAAGTGCAAGCTCGAGCAGAAGCCCGGCCAGCACGGTCCTGTGGCCAAGAAGGGCAAGCTGTCCGACTACGCCACCCAGCTTCGCGAGAAGCAGAAGGTCAAGCGCATTTACGGCTTGCTCGAGCGTCAGTTCCGCGGTTATTACGCCAAGGCTGCCCGTCGCAAGGGCAACACCGGCGAGACCTTGCTGCAGATGCTCGAACAGCGTCTCGACAACGTCGTGTACCGCATGGGTTTCGCGGTTACCCGCCCCCAGGCTCGCCAGCTCGTTTCCCACAAGGGCGTGTTGGTCAATGGCAAGTCGGTGAATCTGCCCTCTTACCAGGTCAAGGCGGGCGACAACATCCAGCTTTCCGAACGCGCCCAGAAGCATCTGAACGTGCAGGAAGC
Source organism: Arenimonas sp. (assembly GCF_035312645.1). Classification (GTDB taxonomy): domain Bacteria; phylum Pseudomonadota; class Gammaproteobacteria; order Xanthomonadales; family Xanthomonadaceae; genus Arenimonas. The sequence goes on along the minus strand of NZ_DATGBO010000075.1, from coordinate 21,469 downwards.
CCTGAACCTCTCCCAGCAGATGGATCTGATCCCCGGCTGGTGCGAAGTTGACGCCAAGAAGTTCTCCGGCGTCTTCAAGACGGTTCCGGATCGCGCCGACCTGCCTTCCGACATCAACGAAGCGCTGATCGTCGAGCTGTACTCGAAGTAATTCTTCAGGAGTGTCACTGTCCATGACGGTTTCCGCCCACCAGGTGCTGCGTCCGCGCGGCCCGAATATTGAACGCCTCGGCGCCAATCGCGCCAAAGTCGTGATTGAACCGCTGGAGCGCGGCTACGGCCACACGCTGGGCAACGCCCTGCGTCGTGTGCTGCTGTCCTCGATCCCCGGTTTCGCCATCACGGAAGTCGAAATCGACGGCGTGCTGCACGAATACACCACGGTCGAAGGCCTGCAGGAAGATGTGCTCGAGGTTTTGTTGAACCTCAAGGACGTTGCCATCCGCATGCACAACGCCGAGCAGACCACGCTGACCCTGCAGAAGAAGGGCCCTGGCGTCGTGACCGCCGCTGACATCAAGGTCGATCACAACGTCGAGATCCTCAATCCCGAGCACGTGATCTGCACGCTGACCAAGGACACGGCGCTGAACATGCGCCTGAAGATCGAGCGTGGTTTCGGCTACCAGCCGGCGACCGCGCGCCGTCGTCCGGATGAAGAAACCCGCACCATCGGCCGTTTGATGCTCGACGCCAGCTTCTCGCCGGTCCGTCGCGTCGCCTACGCCGTCGAAGCCGCTCGCGTCGAACAGCGCACCGACCTCGACAAGCTGGTGCTCGACATCGAGACCAACGGCACGATCGACGCCGAAGACGCCATCCGCACCGCCGCTGACATCCTCACGGATCAGCTCTCGGTGTTCGGCGACTTCACCCAGCGCGAACGTGGTCCGGCGAAGTCGGCGGTTGCCGGCGTTGATCCGGTCCTGCTGCGTCCGATCGACGACCTCGAGTTGACCGTTCGTTCGGCCAATTGCCTCAAGGCCGAGAACATCTACTACATCGGCGACCTGATCCAGCGTACCGAGGTCGAGTTGCTCAAGACCCCGAACCTGGGCAAGAAGTCGCTTACCGAAATCAAGGAAGTGCTCGCCCAGCGCGGCCTGTCCCTCGGCATGAAGCTGGAGAACTGGCCACCGGCCGGTCTGCAGCAGGGCATGATGGGCTAAGCCATACGCGGGTTCCTCCGCAAGAGCCCGGCAGTTATTGCCGGGGTTTAAAAAAAGACAGGAAACACGACCATGCGCCACCGTAATTCTGGCCGTAAATTCAGCCGCACCAGCGCCCATCGCGAAGCGATGTTCGTCAACATGGCGGCTTCGCTGATCAAGCACGAACTGATCCGCACCACGCTGCCGAAGGCGAAAGAACTTCGCCGCGTCGCCGAGCCGCTGATCACCATCGGCAAGATCGATGGCGTCGCCAACCGCCGTCTCGCCATGTCGCGCCTGCGTGACAAGGACGCGGTCGGCAAGCTGTTCGTCGAACTCGGCCCGCGTTACAAGGCGCGTCCGGGCGGCTACCTGCGCATCCTCAAGTGCGGCTTCCGTCCGGGCGACAACGCTCCGATGGCCTATGTCGAACTCGTCGATCGCCCGCAGGTTTCGGCCATCGCCACGGCTGAGTAAGCAACGTTTCGCGTATCGATAAAAACCCCGGCCCTGGTCGGGGTTTTTGTTTTTCGGCGGCTGATCACAACGAATTCGTGCCACTCCGTCGAGGATCGGCGAATTTTGCGATCGCCTTGCCAGCCCACTCGTTCAGCCAGCCACGCCACCGCTACCTAAAGCCCGCCTGCTGCGGTATGTTCGGGGCAATATTTCGCGGCTCCCCACGTCATGACAATCAATCCTTTCTCCTGGTCCTTCCGTGCCCAATACATGCTCGGCTCGGCGCTGTGTTTCTCGTTGCTCGGCTATGCGTTGTACGTGCAGTACGGGATGCTGATGTTTCCGTGTCCGCTATGCATCCTGCAGCGCATGGCGTTCATCACGATGGGCATCTTCTTTCTGCTCGGTGCGATCCATCACCCGCGCGAATTCGGTCGCAAGATTTATGCGCTGCTCGTGCTGATCGCCGCTGGCGCGGGCGCTGGCGTGGCGAGCTGGCATCTTTATCTGCAGTCGTTGCCGGCCGATCAGGTGCCGCTGTGCACGGGCATGGGCCTGGACTACATGATCGAAGCTTTCCCGCTGCAGGAAGTGGCCAAGAAAGTGTTCACCGCCTCCGGCGAATGCGCCAAGGTCGACTGGACTTTCCTCGGCCTGTCGATGCCGGGCTGGACGCTGATCTGCTTCATCGTGCTGGCGACTGCCGCACTGTGGGCGGGCTTCCGCAAACGCGGATTCCTTGGGCGCTGATCGTCAGCGTTTCCCGAATATTTGCTCCACGGATCACCGTGCGATGATCAAGAACCGATACACCGGAGCCGTTGCCATGAGCGCCACCGACCGTCCGCTGCAGCCCGCCACCGTGGCCGAAAACTGGACGCCTGGCAGCTGGCGTTCGCGCACGGCCCTGCAGCAGCCGAGCTATCCCGATGCCGCTGCGCTGGCGAGCGTGCAGGACGAGTTGTCGCAGCTGCCGCCGCTGGTGACGTCCTGGGAAATCCTCGCACTGAAAAAGCAGATCGCCGAAGCGCAGGAAGGCAAGCGCTTCGTCCTGCAAGGCGGCGACTGCGCCGAAAGTTTCAGCGATTGCGAGTCAGGGCTGATTTCCAATCGCCTGAAAGTGCTGCTGCAGATGAGCCTGGTGCTGGTGCACGGCCTGCATCTGCCGGTCGTGCGCGTCGGTCGTTTCGCCGGGCAATACGCCAAGCCGCGTTCGACCGACAATGAAAGCAAAGGCGACATCACGCTGCCGAGCTATCGCGGCGATTTCATCAACCAGCCGGAATTCACCGTCGAAGCGCGCACGCCCGACCCGCGTCGCATGGTCAAGGGTCATGCGCGTTCGGCGATGACGATGAACTTCGTGCGCGCGCTGATCGACGGTGGTTTCGCCGACCTGCATCACCCGGAATACTGGGATCTCGATTGGGTCGGGCATTCGCCGCTGTCGGAAGATTATCGACGCATGGTCGCGGCGGTCGCCGATGCCGTGCGCTTCATGGAAACGATTTCCGGCGAGCAGTTGCACAACCTCAACCGCGCCGATTTCTACACCTCGCATGAAGCCTTGTTGCTGCCGTACGAACAGGCATTGACGCGGCAAGTGCCGCGGCAATGGGGCTGGTTCAACCTGTCGACGCATTTCCCGTGGATCGGCATGCGCACCGCCGAACTCGATGGCGCGCACGTGGAATATTTCCGCGGCCTGCGCAATCCGGTCGCGGTGAAAGTCGGGCCATCGGTGACGACGGATCAGTTGCTCAAGCTCACCGATGCATTGAATCCCGAAAACGAACCCGGCCGCCTGACCTTCATCCAGCGCATGGGTGCGGCCAAAGTCGAGGAAAAACTGCCGGCGCTGGTGCAGGCGGTGAAACGCGAAGGCCGGCGCGTGTTGTGGATCTGCGATCCGATGCACGGCAATACCGAGAGCACGTCGAACGTGTTCAAGACGCGGCGCTTCGACAACATCCGCAGCGAGCTCGATCGAAGTTTCGACATCCACGCCGCGCTGGGCTCGCGCCTGGGCGGCGTGCATCTGGAACTCACCGGCGAAAACGTCACCGAGTGCCTGGGTGGTGCGCGCGAGCTCACCGAGACCGATCTCGAGCGCGCGTATCGCTCCACCGTCGATCCGCGCCTGAACTACGAGCAGTCATTGGAAATCGCGATGCTGATCGTGCGCAAGCAGGCGCAGCTGGCGGCACCGGCGCAGGCCTGATGAGCACGCGGCGATTCCTTGCGGTTTCGCTGCCGTGTTTCCTCGCCGCAGCGAATGTGACGGCGCAGGATGTTTCGTCTGTTGCCGATAAGGATGCCCCGCGCGTCGAAGTACCAAACGATGCGCCACGTATCGAAGCGCTAACTTCGCCGGTGACGGTGCGCCTGCGCGGACTTTCCGCCGTCGACGAAAACATCGCTTGGGCCAGCGGCCGCGAAGGCACCGTCATCCGCACGATCGATGCCGGCAAGACCTGGTCGGTGTTCAAGGTGCCGGGCGCGGAGAAACTCGATTTCCGCGACGTCGAAGGATTCAGCGCCGACGAAGCGGTGATCCTGAGCATCGGGCCGGGAGAGGATTCGCGGGTTTATCGCACCAGCGATGGCGGGAGGAGTTGGGTGCTTGCGCTGCAGAACACCAATCCAAACGCATTCTTCGACTGCTTCAGTTTCGATGGGCGCGAAGGCCGGCTTCTTGGTGATCCGATTGACGGAAGATTCGAGGTCCTGCGCACCGCCGATGCGGGAAAGACCTGGATTGCGATGGATGGCCCGGTTGCCGCAGATGGAGAGGCGGCTTTCGCGGCCAGCGGGACCTGCATCCTTCACCGCGGGGCGGTGACGGTTGTCGCATCGGGAGGAAGTGCGGCTCGCGCGCATTGGCTGGTCGAAGGGAAAAATGGTGCGGCTACCCCTCCCGAGGCATGGACTGCGACGGGCAAATCCGAATTTCCCGCTGCGCCATCGGCGGGCTATTTCTCCGTGGCTGCCGGATTGCTCGGAATGGTCATGGCGGGCGGCGACTATACGCACGAGCAGACCGCAGGCATTGCGCAACGTCTGGGTGCTGGACATCTTGACTATGCGATCAATGCGAAGGGCTCCACGCCTGCGCATTGGTCCCGTTCCGGCAACGAGGCGATCTTGGCCCCGGAGAAAAAGAAGCAGGCACTCGCATCCGCGGTTTTTCTGCATCCAGAACAAATGCCGGCGCCGCGGGCCTATCGCTCGGGCGTGGCTTGCAGTATCGACAAACCCCTCTGTGTGTCGGCGGGCCCGAGCGGCGCGGACACATGGGATGGCAATTCATGGAAACCTTTGCAAGGCGAAGGCTACGACAGCGTAGCCAGCGCCGGCCGCGTCTTCTGGTTCAGTGGCGACGGTGGACGGCTTGGGCGGTTGCTGTTGCCGTAAAAGCGGAAATGGATTTCGACTTTCGTCGAGATGAATCGTACGCGCGACAGTTCCGTAGGAGCGGCGTTAGCCGCGATAACTCGATCGACGCACTATGTAAGGCTTGTCGCGACTAACATCGCTCCTACGCAACTCTTGCTTGCGAATTTCGAGAGGAAGAGAAGCGCGCCGATGTATGCGCGCTTCCCAGTCAGCGAATCAGAACGTGACTGTCGGCTTGTACTCCGGCGCCTTGCGCGCTTTCGTTGCCTGCTCGAACGCATACGCGAAACCGATCAACTCCGGCTCGCTGTACGGACGTCCGAGGAATGCCAAGCCCAACGGCAGACCGTGGCTGTCGCCCATCGGTACGGTGATGCTCGGCGTGCCGGCAACCGCAGCGACGCCATAACCGGCGCCGACGAAATGATCGCCAAGAATGGGATCGGTCAGCCACGCCGGCGACATGCTCGGTGCGATCAGCGCATCGAGATTGTTTTTTTCCAGCACGGCGAGCAATCCATCTTTGCCTGCGAGGCGGCGCGAATTGTCGCGGGCCTTGATGTAGGCGGCGTCGGTAAGCGGGCCGCGCGCCTGCGATTGCTCGAAGATCTCCTGCGCGAAGATCGGCATCGCCTTGGCGGCGTTGGCCTTGTCCCATGCGATCAGCGCTTCAAGCGAACCCTGCGGCGAACCGCTGTTCTTCAGATAGGCGTTGAGCCCATCCTTGAATTCGTACTGCAATACGGTGTTCTCGTCGGCATCCCATTTTCCGTAAGTGTCGATCTTGATGTCGATCACTTCGGCGCCGGCGGCCTTCAGCGCGGCGATGGATTTTTCCGTCGCGGCATCGACATCCGGTTGATAACCCATCGCCTGGCGCAGAACGCCGAAACGCTTGCCCTTGAGCGCGTCGGGTTTGAGGAAGCTGGTGTAATCCTCGGGAATGTTTCCCGCCGCTGCGTGGCCAGCGGGGTCGGCTTCGTCGACGCCGGCGAGGACGTTCATGAAGATCGCGACGTCGCTGACGCTGCGGCCCATCGGGCCAGCGGTGTCCTGCGAAATCGAGATCGGGATGATGCCGTTGCGGCTCACCACGCCAACTGTTGGCTTCATGCCGACCAGTCCGTTTACTGACGACGGACAGATGATGCTGCCGTCGGTTTCGGTGCCGACACCGATCACCGCCAGACTCGCGGCGATCGCAGTGCCGGTGCCGGCGCTGGAGCCGCAGGGATTGCGATCGAGCACATACGCATTTTTTGTCTGGCCGCCGCGCGAACTCCAGCCGGAGGTCGAACGCGTGGAGCGAAAATTCGCCCATTCGCTGAGATTGGTCTTGCCAAGGATCACTGCGCCGGCGGCGCGCAATCGCGCGACGAGAAACGCATCCTGTTTCGGACGATTGTCGGCGAGTGCGAGCGAGCCGGCCGAGTTCGCCATGCCGACGGCATCGATATTGTCCTTGAGCAATACCGGAATGCCGTGCAGCGGGCCGCGGATCTTGCCGGCCTTGCGTTCGGCATCGAGCGCATCGGCTTCTTTCAATGCGTCGGGATTGAGTTCGATGATCGCGTTGAGCATCGGACCGGCTTTGTCGATCTTCGCGATGCGATCGAGATAGGCCTGGGTCAGCGAATGCGAAGTGAATTCACCGGAAGCGAGTTTTTTCTGCGCATCGACCAGGCTGAGTTCGGCGACGGGATCGGCTGTCGTCGTTGGTGCGGTTCCGGTGTTGCCCACCGGCGTAGTTCCGGTGTCGGGTTTGCAGGCGGCGAGCAGCATGATGCAGGCGAGCAGGAAAAGGCGGCGCATGGGCGGTCCTCGATTTCAGTCTTGCGGCGGTGAGATGTCTTGCCCGAACCACAGCACGTGGCCGTCGGGATCGCGGATCTGGAATTCGCGCATGTTGTAAAAACTGTCGCGGAACGGCGTGGGTTCGAAGCCTTCGCGCAGGCAGCGTTCGCGGTCGGCGGCGACATCGTCTGTACGCAGGTAGAAGATCGTTGCCCAGCCCAGGCACTCGGGTTCGGATTCGGCCATCGGGTCGCCGTCGCGCAGGGCAGGGTGCGGGCCGCCGCTCTCGGAAAGCATCAGATCCGACGAACCCAGGCCCATGTGCGCCCAGCGCCATTCGCGCAGTTGCTGTTCGTCGCTGAGCAGGGCGAAGCCGGTGGCGCGGCGATAGAAATCCACGCCGCGCACGACATCGCTGACATTGAGCATCGGCGTGAGGCGACTGATCGGCATGGTGCGGCTCCCGAAACCAGCAGGGCCCGACATGCTGCCATGCCGGGCCCCGGGAGTATTGCGCGGCGGCGTCGCCGCCGCAATCGCGATGCTGTGCTGCTGCGATCAGCCGCGATTGGCTTTCTTGCGATCGTTCTCGGTGCGCTCTTTCTTGCGCAGGCGGATCGCGACGGGCGTGACTTCGACGAGTTCGTCGTCGTCGATGAATTCCAGCGCCTGCTCGAGCGACATCTTGATCGCCGGGATCAGACCTTCGTCCTTGTCGGTGCCGGACGCACGGAAGTTGGTCAGCTGCTTTCCGCGCAAGGCATTGACGGTGAGGTCGTTGTCCTTGGAATGGATGCCGACGATCTGGCCTTCGTAGATTTCCTCGCCCGGCTCGACCATCAGGCGGCCGCGTTCCTGCATCGCGATCTGCGCGTACGCAGGCGACGGGCCGGTGCCATTGGAAATCAGCACGCCGTTCTGGCGCTGGCCGATGTTGCCTTCCGCCCTCGGGCCGTAATGGTCGAACACGTGGAACAACAGGCCGGTGCCGGCGGTGATCGTGCGGAACTCGGTCTGGAAGCCGATCAGGCCACGCGCCGGGATGATGAAGTCGATGCGCACGCGACCCTTGCCGTCCGGTTCCATGTTCTGCATCTGCGCACGGCGCTCGCCGAGGCGCGACATCACGCCGCCCTGGAACTGCTCTTCCAGATCGACAACCAACGACTCGAACGGCTCCTGCTTCTGGCCGTCGATTACCTTGATGATCACTTCCGGGCGCGACACGGCGAGCTCGTAACCTTCGCGGCGCATGGTTTCGATCAGGATCGACAGATGCAGTTCGCCGCGGCCGCTGACCTTGAATTTGTCGGCGTCTTCGGTGTCTTCGACCTTCAGCGCGACGTTGTGCTGCGTCTCGCGCATCAGGCGGTCGCGCAGCTGGCGCGAGGTGAGGAACTTGCCGCCGCTGCGGTCCTTGTTGCCGGCGAACGGGGAATTGTTCACCTGGAAGGTCATGCTGATCGTCGGCTCGTCGACGGTGAGTACTTCGAGCTGCTCGACGGCGGACGGATCACAGACGGTTTCGGAAATGCTCAAGCCTTCGACGCCCGAGATCGCGATGATGTCGCCGGCGTTGGCTTCCTTCACTTCATGGCGTTCCAGGCCCATGAAGCCGAGCACCTGCAACACCTTGGCATTGCGGGTCTTGCCATTGCGGTCGATCACGGTGACCGGCATGTTGGTGCGGATGGTGCCGCGCTGCACGCGACCGACGCCGATGATGCCGACGTAGTTGTTGTAGTCCAGCGAGGTGATGCGCATCTGGAACGGGCCGTCCATGTTCACCGGCGGCGGCTTGACGTGGTCGACGATGGACTGGAACAGCGGGTCCATGTTGCCCGAGCGCACTTCCGGATCGAGGCCGGCGTAACCATGCAAGGCAGAGGCGTAGACGGTGTGGAAATCGAGTTGGTCGTCGGTCGCGCCGAGACGGTCGAACAGGTCGAAGGTCTGGTCGAGCACCCAGCCCGGACGCGCACCGGGGCGGTCGACCTTGTTGACCACGACAATCGGCTTGAAACCCATCGCGAACGCTTTCTGGGTCACGAAGCGCGTCTGCGGCATCGGGCCGTCCATCGCGTCGACCAGGATCAGCACCGAGTCGACCATCGACAGCACGCGCTCGACTTCGCCGCCGAAGTCGGCGTGGCCCGGGGTGTCGACGATGTTGATGCGGTATTCCTCGCCATCCGGGGACTTCCAGCGGATCGCGGTGTTCTTGGAAAGGATCGTGATGCCACGTTCCTTTTCGATGTCATTGCTGTCCATCATCCGCTCGGTGGTCACCGTGCGTTCGCTGAAGGTGCCCGACTGCTTGAGCAACTGGTCGACGAGGGTCGTTTTACCGTGGTCGACGTGGGCGACGATGGCGATATTGCGGAGCTTTTCGATGGACATGACGGGTCGCGCCGGGCAACGGCGCTGTCTCTGGGTAAGGAAGCCGCAAATTATAGCCCGGATTGGGGCCAAGAGACTGATTCCGTTGCCTTATGGCATCCTAGTCGCCCTCGCCGGGCCGCTGCCCGCCCCGAATCCTTCTGGAGCTCCCATGTCCGACCTGATCGCCACCTTCAACACCGCCCGCGGCGCCATCCACGTCCGCCTCTTCCCCGACAAGGCCCCGGTCACTGTCGCCAGCTTCGTGAACCTGGTCCAGCGCGGCTACTACAACGGCCTGAGCTTCCACCGCGTGATTCCTGATTTCATGATCCAGGGCGGCTGCCCACAGGGTTCGGGCACCGGCGGCCCGGGCTACAAGTTCGAGGACGAATGCCGTCCCGACCTGCGCCACGACAAACCCGGCGTGCTGTCCATGGCCAATGCCGGCCCGCGCACCAACGGCAGCCAGTTCTTCATCACCCATGTCGCGACCCCGTGGCTGGACGGCAAGCACACCGTGTTCGGTGAAATCGTCGGTGCCGAAGACCAGAAAGTGGTCGACGCGATCCGCGGCAGCGACAAGATCGACAGCATCACGCTCAGCGGCGATGCCGCGGCCGTGCTGGCTGCGCAGGCCGACCGCGTGGCGGAGTGGAACAAGGTGCTCAGCCCTTGATTTCTTGAACGCCCCGAGAGGATTCCCCGTCTCCCGGCATTTGCAGCAGCGAAGAAAAAACAACGGAGCCGAAAGGCTCCGTTGTCGTTTTCGCCGGCGATTATTTATCCGCAGTCACTTCACGAAGCGGATCGACTCGAACATCTTGTTCACCGCCGCGGCATCGCGGTCGTAGTAATACTCGTTCGGCGCCATCCAGCTGAAATGGGTGAGCTTGCCGTTGTGTTCGGCGGCACCGAAACTGGCGCGGTAGATCAGGCCGCTTTCGCTGGTCAGCGTCGCCTCGAAACGCAGGCCGTCGACACCGCCGAACTTGACCGGGCGCAGGCCGCTGCTGCTGATGTTGCTCCAGCCGCCTTCGCGCAGGGCATCGAGCAGCACGTCGCGGATTTCATCGGCGCGCATGCCGGGTCGATACCACGGGCCATCGGGCCGGCCCTTGCGTTCGCGTGGACCGAGATACACGTGTTCGTTCGGCTTCACGTCTGCGATCACCAGAAAACGATTCAGCGGCGCTCCGTCGATCGTCCACATCTCGGCGCGGGGTCCGTGCACGCGCGACCAGTCCAGCGAAGAATCGATCTGCAGGTTGAGTACGGCGATGCCACTGCTGGCGCTCACCAATCTGTTGGTTGCGCACGCAGCGACGAGGACCAGCAGCAGAGCGAGAACAGCGAAGCGGAACAGACGGATCACGGCGTCGCCTCCATGTCGGAAACATAGCTGAGCACGAAGGCGCGGTCGTCTGCCGCTGGCGCTGCAGCAAGATAATGTTTGAGCGCGTCGACGGCCGCCGACTTGTTGCCCGCGGCACGCAGCGCCATGCCGTTTTCACGCCAGGCTTCGGCAGGCGCGCCGGGCTGGGTGATCGCCTCGGCATAAAGTGCATCCGCCTGCTTGCGGTCATCGCCCTTGTTGCGGCGGCGGTGCGCTTCGCCAAGGAAGAACGTGTACAGGCCGCGATCGCCGGGCTCGGAATTTTGCCGCAGCTCGCCGATCACCTCGATCGATGTGGAATACATCCGTCGCGTCAGTTCGCCTTCCAGCCACTGTTTGAGGAAAGGATGCATCGCAGTGCGATAGCGCGCGGTGCCGAGTTCCTTGCCGGGGTTGGCGATCGCCGCGGCGGCGGCGCGCAGATCGTCGCGGCGCTCTTCGGTTTTCGGATGGCTGGCGAACACCGGAATCGGCTTGCCGTAGTCGCGGGCGTTTTCCTCGCGCAGCATCGCGTCCCAGAGCACGGTGCCAGCGGTGGGGTCGTAACCTTGCTCGACGAGTTTGGCGAAACCGATCTGGTCGGCCTCGCGTTCCTTGTCGCGACCAAACTTCATCATGCCCAGGCCGCCGGCGATGTCGGCCAGCGAGCCGACCACGCCGACGCCTGCACCGGCAGTGATGACGCCGAAGGTGCTGAGGAAAGCCGACGTGTTTTTTATCTTGCGCCACTGCTGCAGGCTGTGACGCTCGCGGTAGTGGCCGAATTCGTGCCCCAGCACCAGCGCCAACTGCGCCTCGTTCTGCATGCGCAGCAGCGCGCCGGTCCAGACAATCAGGATGCCGTTGGGCGCCATCGATGCGTTGAACCACGGCATCTCGATGATGTAGATGCGCAGGTCCTTGCAGTAATCGCCGGAAACCTTGCAGGCGACACCGCGCACGTAGTCGTTGAGCGCGGGATCGCGAACAAGCTGCGGCGATTTGCGCAGTTCGATTTCCGCTTCGTCCATCGCGAACCACAGTTCGGCTTCATCGCTGCCGGCAGCCGGACGCATGCCGGGCTGTGCGGAAGTGATCGCGCTCGCTGCCGTTGCCGATCCGATCGATGCCAACAGCAATGCCAGCGTCGCGAATATCCCGCCCAGCCTCACAGCGGGAATCCCTTGAGCATCGCGTTGGCGGTGTTGGCGGCGCCGCTGGCGTCGCGCAGATCGCCGGTCTGCTTGGCGAGGAAGTTGAACCACACGACTTGTCCGGTGCGCAGATCCACCAGGGTCGTGACGCCGACCTGCACGCCGCCGCCGATATCACCGCCGAGCAAAAGCACGCCGACGATACGCAAGGCCTTGCGGCCGGCGCTGGTGTAGCTGTCGCGCAGATAGGTGAACAGTGCGTAGTCGGCGCCGGTCGCCTTGCGCAATTCAGCGACGCCTGGCCCCAGCGTCCAGTCCAGGCGCTTGCCCTTGGTGGCGAGCTGGTTGCCGGGCTGCGAATAGGCCAGCACGCTCATCGACACGGCCTCGTTGAGCCGGATGATCTGGCTCATGCGCGACTCAGGTGCGAGGTCGAGCGGGATCTTGAAATCCGCGGTGAAGGTCTTGTTGCTGCGGCCCAGGTGTCCGCGGACTGCGGCTGGATAAAGTTGTCGTGCGGATTGCGTCCATTCCTTGCGCGGTTCGGAAACGCCGCCGGCAAGGACTTCGGAAAGCTGGATGTCCGGCTCGATCACCACGACGCTGCCAGAGATACGCAGCGGCTGGCCGTTGGCGTCGGTGGCGATGCGGTTCTCGTTGAAGGCCAGCGCCGGCAACGCGAACAGGCAAAGGAGCAAAGCGAACAGGGCAATACGGACGCGGACGGTGCGCCCGGCGAGCCGTGCGGATGTGTGATTCATGGCCATGGGGTCCCTCCGCAGCCAAGCCTGAGCCCCTGTCTCCGGGCTGGCAAGCCCTCCAGTCGCGGGAGGGCGCTGTGCTACAATTTTTCGGCTTTCTCGCCCTGTTTCCTTCCGCAGTTCCAACAACTTGCCGAGGTTCGCGATGCTACAGCTCGCCCGGCGCATGGGTCGCGCCAAGCCCAGCGCCATCATGGCCGTTGCCGAAAAAGCCAAGTCTCTCAAGGCTGCCGGTCGCGACATCATCAGTTTCTCCATCGGCGTGCCGAATTTCCTGCCCGGCGATCACGTTTACGCTGCCGCCCGCGACGCCCTCGGCAAGGACTCCGGCCAGTACGGATCCAATCGCGGCAGCGACGCGCTGCTGGATGCCTTCCTCAAGCATATCGAGCAGGTCGGCCTCAACGGCTATACCCGCGCGAACTGCGCGACCGGCATCGGCGCCAAGCACATCCTCTACAACCTGGCCGAAGCTCTGCTCGACGAAGGCGACACCATCGCCTACGCGGTGCCTTACTGGACCACCTACGCCGACATCGCCGAGATCTGCAACGCGAAGATTCTCGAGTTGCCGTGCCCGGCAAGTCAGAACTACAAACTCACGCCCGCACAGCTCGACGCTGCATTGGCGACGAAGCCGAAAATCTTCCTGTTCAACAATCCGAACAACCCGACCGGCATGGTCTACGGGAAGGAAGAAATCGCTGCGCTGGCCGAAGTGCTGGTCAAGTATCCGGACACCTGGGTCGTCACCGACGATATCTACAACCGCATGGTCTTCGATGGTCTCGGCTATCACAACTTCACCCACTTCCAGCCGGCGCTGCGCGACCGCGTGATCTTTGTCGATTCGCTGTCCAAGACCTACGGTATGCCCGGCTGGCGCGTCGGCTTCATGGCTGGTCCGGAGATCGTGGCGAAGGCCCTGACCACGCTCAACTCCAACCACATCACCAACATCCCGGAAGTGGTGACTGCCGCGGCGATCGCCGCGCTGAGCGGCCCGCAGGACGTACCGACGCAGAAGAACCTCGAGTTCCAGGGCAAGCGCGACCAGGTGATGGCCGTGATGAATTCCATCCCCGGCGTGATCTGTCCGCGTCCGCAGGGCGCGTTCTATGTGTTTCCGGATATTTCCTGCGCGTTCGGCAAGTCGCACGACGGCAAGAAGATCGACAACGATGTCGACTTCTGCAACGCGTTGCTTGAAAGCAAAGGCGTCGCCTGCGTGCCGGGCTCGGCGTTCGGCGAACCGCGCGCGCTGCGCATTTCCTACACCTGCCCGACCGCGCAGCTGCCGGAAGGAATGAAGCGATTCCAGGAATTTTTTGCCGAGCTGAAGTGAAGCGGGAGACGGGAGAAGGGAGACGTTTGTGCCTCGAACCCGTCGACTGCCACGAAAGCCCATACGTCTCCCATTTCCCCTCTCCCGTCTCCCGGAGTAAAAAATGAAATCCCCCGTCCGTGTTGCCGTCACTGGCGCCGCCGGCCAGATCGGTTATTCGCTCGTCTTCCGCATCGCTTCCGGCGAAATGCTCGGCAAGGACCAGCCGGTCATCCTGCAGATGCTCGAGCTGCCGATGGAAAAAGCCCAGGCCGCGCTCAAGGGCGTGATGATGGAGCTCGAGGATTGCGCGTTCCCGCTGCTCGCCGGCATGGTCGGTACCGATGACGCCAACGTCGCGTTCAAGGACGCCGACATCGCGATGCTGGTCGGCGCGCGTCCGCGCGGCCCGGGCATGGAGCGCAAGGACCTGTTGCTCGAAAACGCGAAGATCTTCACCGCCCAGGGCGCCGCACTGAACGCCGTCGCCAAGCGCGACGTGAAAGTGCTGGTCGTCGGCAACCCCGCCAATACCAACGCCTATATCGCGATGAAGTCGGCGCCGGATCTGAATCCGAAGAACTTCACCGCGATGCTCCGCCTCGATCACAACCGCGCGCTGTCGCAGCTTGCGGGCAAGACCGGCAAGCCGGTCGGCGACATCAAGAAGCTCATCGTCTGGGGCAACCACAGTCCGACCATGTATCCCGACTACCGCTTCGCCACGATCGCCGGCGCATCGGTCAAGGACAGCATCGGCGACGAGAGCTGGAACCGCGAAACCTTCATCCCGAAAGTTGGCAAGCGCGGCGCGGCGATCATCGAAGCGCGCGGCCTGTCCTCGGCCGCTTCGGCTGCCAACGCCGCCATCGATCACATCCACGACTGGGTGCTGGGCACGAATGGCGAGTGGACCACGATGGGCATTCCGTCGGATGGCAGCTATGGCATTCCGAAGGACGTGATGTACGGCTTCCCGGTGGTCTGCAAGGACGGCAAGTACGAAATCGTCAAGGATCTCGCGATCGACGACTACAGCCGGGAAATGATGAACAAGACGCTGGCTGAGCTCGAGGAAGAGCGCGCCGGCGTGGCCAGCCTGCTGGGCTGATCTGCCGGAAATCGAGGGCGACCCGCGGATCGGTCGCTCTCGGCATCCTGCCTCTCGCGACACTCGTGCATCCTGCACATCGACTTCTACATTGCGGGCCTCGGATTCCGACGTGCCCGGGTATCAATCGGTGGGTCCAGGCCTACCTCATGAGGTAGCCATGACCAATCAATCCGCAGGCGCGAAATTCCGCGCTGCCGTCGCCGAAGAAACGCCGCTGCAGGTGATGGGCGCGATCACCGCCTACGCCGGCATGATGGCCAAGCGCGTCGGCTACAAGGCGCTGTATCTGTCCGGTGGCGGTGTCGCCGCCAATTCGCTGGGCATGCCTGACCTCGGCATCAGTTCGATGGAAGATGTGCTGACCGACGCGCGTCGCATCGTCGATGCCACGCAATTGCCGCTGCTGGTCGACATCGATACCGGCTGGGGCGGCGCATTCAATATTGCGCGCACCATCCGCAGCTTCAGCAACGCTGGCGTGGCGGCCGTGCACATGGAAGACCAGGTCGGCCAGAAACGTTGCGGCCATCGTCCCGGCAAGGAAGTCGTGTCGCGCGGCGAGATGGTCGACCGCGTCAAGGCGGCCGTCGACGCCCGCACCGATGCGGGCTTCGTGATCATGGCGCGCACCGATGCCGCGGCCGTGGAAGGCATCGATGCCGCGATCGATCGCGCCTGTGCGTATGTCGAAGCCGGCGCCGATATGATTTTCCCCGAAGCGATGAAGACGCTGGACGATTACCGACGCTTCAAGGCTGCGGTGAAGGTGCCGATCCTGGCCAATCTCACCGAGTTCGGATCGACGCCGTTCTTCACGACCGACGAGTTGCGCGATGCGAACGTCGACATCGCCCTGTATTGCTGCGGCGCGTATCGTGCGATGAACAAGGCGGCGCTGAATTTCTACGAAACCGTGCGTCGCGAAGGCACGCAGAAAAACCTCATCGATACGCTGCAGACGCGCAACGAGCTTTACGACTTCCTCGGCTACAACGCCTACGAAGACAAGCTTGACGCGCTGTTTGCGAAGAAGGACGGCGCCTGACGTGGACACGGCGCCGGGGCCGCGCGAGCGTAACTGGGACGCGTACGCGGCCGTCATCGCGTCGTTGATCGGTTTGCTCGCGCTAGCTGTGTCGGGCTATACGGCCTACCTGCAGCGGCAGCAGACCAGTGCCCAGGTCTGGCCGCGGCTGCAGATCGCCACGTCGAACCTCAACCTGAAGACGATGGTGGCCAACCAGGGCGTTGGGCCGGCGAAGATCACCGGCATGCGCGTCGCGATCGATGGCAAGCCGGTGAAGCAGTGGTACGACGTCGTCGTGGCATTCGGCGACCAAACCGATGGCACGACAGCCGGCTTCTCCTTCACTTCGCTCAACGGCACCGTCCTGCCGCCGGGAGTAACGGCGGAAGTTTTCCTGCCGGTCGACAACGATCCGAGCCGGAAGATGTACGAAAACTACCTCGCCCAGAAAAAGCACTCGTTCCAAATGAGTGTGTGTTATTGCTCGGTGCTCGACGAATGCTGGATCGCCGACACCTCGGCGAAGACGCGCGCCGACCTCAATCGCCCCGCGCAAACGTGTCCGATTCCGGAAAGCGAGCAGTTCGACGATTGACGGCCGACACGACGCAACGTTCACCAATATTTCGAGAAACAACACGGCATGACGCAGAGCGACGAACGCATCGGCGAACCGGCGAAACCGCCGTTCAACTGGGACAAGCTCACCGCGATGATGGCGGTGCTTATCGGCGCCTGCGCGCTCGGGGTCAGCTTGTACACCGCATTCCTGCAGCGTTCGCAGGTCGAGGCGCAAACTTGGCCGTTCCTGCAGCTGTGGCATTCGAACGCCGACTTCAGTTATTCCTTGTCCAATCGCGGCGTCGGCCCGGCACGCATCGTCGATGCCAAGGTGTGGGTGGACGACAAGCAGGTCGCCGATTTCGATGAAGCCTTCGAAAAACTGTCGGGGCGCAAGCCGGCGGACCTGACGCTGAATTTCTTTTCGCGCCGTGTGCTGGCGGCGAACGAAGACGTGAAAATGATCGTTTTCAAGAACCAGGCCGATTACGACGTGTTCCAGGGCAATGGCAAGCGCCTGGCCTTCGAGGTCTGCTACTGCTCCGTGCTCAAGGATTGCTACCTGCTCGATGAACGCGCCAAGTCCGAACAGGCATACATCTCGCCGGTCGCAGCCTGCCCGGTCGGGCCCCCGGGCGAATTCCGCTGACGCGACCAACACGGGTCGGGCGGCCAAGCCGCGCTAAAATCCGTTTTCCACTGCCTTCGGGCGAATGCCGAGAGACCGCTCCATGAACGCACCTGCCGAACAAGTTCTTCCCAAAGCCAAGAAATCCGTCGCGCTCAGCGGCACGGTCGCCGGCAATACCGCGCTGTGCACGGTTGGCCGCAGTGGCAACGATCTGCACTATCGCGGCTACGACATCCACGACTTGGCGACGCAGTCGAGCTTCGAGGAAGTGGCGCACCTGCTGGTGCACGGCACGCTGCCGACGGCGTCGCAACTCAAGGCGTATCGCACCAAGCTCAAACGCCTGCGCGGCCTGCCGGCGATCGTCACCGACGCACTGGAGCTGGTGCCGGCGAATGCGCATCCGATGGATGTGCTGCGTACCGGTTGTTCGGTGCTGGGCACGGTTTTGCCGGAGCGCGAAACGCATCCGGAAGCGGAGGCGCGCGACATCGCCGACCGCCTGATGGCGAGTTTCGGTTCGATGCTGCTGTACTGGTGGCATTTCACCCGCAACGGCCGCCGCATCGACTGCGAAACCGATGACGAATCGATCGCCGCGCATTTCCTGCATCTGCTGCATGGTGAGCCCGCCAGTGCGCTGCATGCGCGCTCGCTCGATCGTTCGCTGGTGTTGTATGCCGAGCACGAATTCAATGCCAGCACCTTCACCGCGCGCGTGATCGCCGGTACCGGCTCCGACATGCATTCCTGCATCACCGGCGCGATCGGCGCGCTGCGTGGCCCGAAGCACGGCGGTGCCAACGAAGTCGCGATGGACATCATTTCGCGCTACGCCAGCGCCGATGAGGCCGAGGCCGATATCCGCGCGCGCGTCGAGCGCAGGGAAATCGTCATCGGCTTCGGCCATCCGGTCTACACGATCAGCGATCCGCGCAATCCGATCATCAAGGAAATCTCGCGTGAGCTGTGCAAGGACGGCGGCAACCAGACGTTGTTCGACGTCAGCGAGCGCATCGAGAACCTGATGATGGACATCAAGAAGATGTTCCCGAACCTCGATTGGTACAGCGCTTCTGCCTACCACATGATGGGCATTCCGACGCCGCTATTCACGCCGCTGTTCGTGATCGCGCGCACCAGTGGCTGGTCGGCGCATGTGATCGAGCAGCGCATCGACGGCAAGATCATCCGTCCAAGCGCGAACTACACGGGGCCGGAAGATCGCGCCTACGTGCCGATCGAAAAGCGCTGAGATTTACCGGTTTTCCGGGGCAACAAAAAAGCCGCCTTCGGGCGGCTTTTTTTCATGTCTGCAGATCGCGGATCAGTTCGGCGCCGATGCTTCGACGCCGAAAAAACGAACCCATCAATGCGCCGACAGATGATCCACGTTGTAGAACGTGTGCGATCCGATCGTCGCCACTTCCGGGTAGTGCCGCCAGGCCGGCTGGGCCTGGTCGAGCGCGGCGAAATGGCTGGCGCCTGGAACGACTTCGTGGCGACTTGCCAAAGGCTGCGCCCAATCCTTCTGGGCCTTGAAGGCGACGTCGACGGCGCGCTGCCAGGCTTCGACATTGCTTAGGCGCAGGCCGGGGTTCACCAGGGTCGGGGCGAACTGCTTCGGCGCGGTCACGACCTTGCAGACCGAATCGCCCCAGCGCCCGTCTTCCTGGCGACGCAGGGCGACTTCTGCAACGGCGCGCTGGCCGAGCTCGGATTGGTCGCGGGCTTCGAGGTAGACGGTGGTCGCCAGACACAGGGGGTCGGCGGTGTGCTGAGGCAGCAGGCTGGCCAGCCAAAGCAGGAAAGACAGTTTCATCGCGCGGGTCCTTGCTCCGTGGTCCGGCTCCTGGCGGTGAATCGCAGCCTGCGGATCGGGTGATCCTCAGACACAGGGGACGGACGTGACGTGTTGGGGATGGACGAGCTTGGCTCGCATTCCGGGCGGCGGTCTTGGTAGGGCTGCCCTGGAAATCCCGCTAACCGTGCACTGCGGGACCGTGTGTGACCCGGATGCTTTCGGGTCGGTTCGGGGGCGCATCCTACGGATCGAAACCAAACGTTGCCTGAACGGCTTGCTATAAATCGTTGATTTTACTTGGAGTGATTACTCAGGAACGCGCTGTAACTCGCGTCATTGCTGGTCTTGTCGGTCTGAACGCCGTTGGTCGGACGAATTTCACCGACCACAATATGTTGTGCTGATTGAGGGTTTTTCACACAAGTCGCTTAGAAACCTGCGGCAAGTCGGCTGCCTTGGCTGATCGCGCGCTTGGCGTCGAGCTCGCTGGCGACATCGGCACCACCGATCAGATGCGGCGTCTTGCCCGCGGCCTGCAGCGGCTCCAGCAGGGAGCGCAAAGGCTCCTGGCCGGCGCAGACAACTACCGAATCCACCGCCAGCAATTCTTCCTTGCCGCCAACCCGGATACGCAGGCCGGCATCGTCGATGCCGAGGTATTCCACGCCGCCGAGAGCTTTGACGCCTTTGGCCTTGAGCGTGGCGCGGTGGATCCAGCCTGTGGTCTTGCCGAGTTTCGCGCCGGGTTTGCCCGGGCTGCGCTGCAGCAGCCAGACTTGCCGGGCCGGCGCTTCCGGATGCGGCTTGGTCAGCGCGCCGGGGCCATCGAAATCCGCGCGCACGCCCCATTCGTCCATCCAGCGCGCCGGATCGAGCGTGGGCGAGGGTGCGTCCTGCACCAGGAACTCGGCAACGTCGAAGCCAATGCCGCCGGCGCCGATCAAGGCCGCGCTCGCGCCGACTTTCACCTTGCCGGTCAACACATCTATATAGCTGCAGACTTTTGCGTGATCCGATCCCGGGAAGGCGACCTTGCGCGGCGTGATGCCGGTGGCGAGGACGATTTCGTCGAAGCCGCCGGCAAGCAGGTCATCGGCACCGACGCGCAGGCCCAGGCGCTGCTCGACACCATGAAGCGTGAGCATGCGGCCGAAATAGCGCAGCGTTTCCGAGAACTCTTCCTTGCCGGGAATGATCCTGGCGAGATTGAACTGGCCGCCGATGCGATCGGAAGCATCGAACAAGGTCACCCGATGCCCGCGTTCGGCCGCGACCGAGGCGCAGGCCAGGCCGGCCGGACCGGCACCGACGACGGCGATCTTTTTCGGCGTATTGGTCTTGCGGTAGTTGAGCTCGGTTTCGGCGCAGGCGCGCGGGTTGACCAGACAACTCGCGTTCTTGTTTTCGAAAGCGTGATCGAGGCAGGCCTGGTTGCAGGCGATGCAGGTGTTGATCTCGTCGCGTCGCCCGGATTTGGCCTTCGCCACCCAGCCCGGATCGGCGAGCAGCGGCCGCGCCATCGAAATCATGTCGGCCTGACCCGAGGCGAGGATGTGCTCGGCAACTTCCGGCATGTTGATGCGATTGGTGGCGACCAGCGGCAGCGCGATATGGCCCTTGAGTTTTGCCGTGACGCCAGCGAACGCCGCGCGTGGCACCGACGTGGCGATGGTCGGAATGCGCGCTTCATGCCAGCCGATGCCGGTATTGATGATGGTGGCACCGGCAGCTTCGATCGCTTTCGCCTGCAGAACGATTTCGTTCCAGTCCGATCCTTCCGGTACCAGTTCGAGCATCGACAGGCGATAGATGATGATGAAGTCGGTGCCGACCGCCTCGCGAATACGCCGGACGATTTCGACCGCGAAGCGCATGCGCTTTTCCGGCGTGCCGCCCCAGGCATCGCTGCGCGTGTTGGTGCGCGCCGACAGGAACTGATTGATCAGGTAGCCTTCCGAGCCCATCACTTCGACGCCGTCGTAACCGGCGTCGCGCGCCAGCCGCGCGCAATTGACGTAGGCCTTGATCTGCCGCTCCACACCCCAGGCGCTGAGGGCGCGCGGCTTGAACGGATTGATCGGTGCCTGCACAGCCGTCGCGGAAACGGTTAGCGGGTGATAACCGTAGCGGCCGGCGTGCAGGATCTGCAGGCAGATGCGACTGCCGGCTTCGTGCACGGCCTTGGTGACGATGCGGTGCTTGTGGATTTCCCACGGCCAGCTAAGTTTTGCGGCGAACGGTTTGAGCCAGCCGACCAGATTCGGTGAGACGCCGCCGGTAACCATCAGGCCGACACCGCCTTCAGCACGCTCGCGGAAATACGCGGCGAGTTTGGGGTAGTCGCGGCTGCGATCTTCCAGGCCGGTATGCATCGAGCCCATCAGCACGCGGTTGGGCAGCGTGCAGAAGCCGAGATCGAGCGGCGCGAACAGGTTTGGAAAGGGGCTTGCGCTCATCGGGAGTACGCTGGCGTAGGGCAGGGCGGAACGATGCCCGGAAAGCGTTGAGCAAACAAGCTGGGTGCGGCCGCCGCTCCGGC
>NZ_DATGBO010000074.1:0-18478 GCF_035312645.1 Arenimonas sp. | reverse complement strand
GACTACCGAATCATCCGCCGCCAGCTCAAGGACAGCGCCCTGACCTTCACCCACGACGGCGATGGCAAGATCAGCGAAGGCTACGCGGTGAATTCCTATCCCAATCTGTATGTGATCGACCAGACCGGAAAGATCGCCTCGGTGCATGTGGGCTTCGGCGAGGGCTCGCTCGAAGAGATCATCGCCGACGTCAACGAGCTGCTGGTACACCCGGCAACAGCGACCGCGCCGCCCGACCTCGCGCCGACACCGGAAACGACGGGCACTCGCTGAACCCGTCGCTCAAAGCACCGCGGCGAGGTCCTTCTCGATTTTCTCGGGCGTATCGGTCGGTGCGTAGCGCTTGATCACCTTCCCATCCTTGTCGACCAGGAATTTGGTGAAGTTCCATTTAATGCCATCCATGCCAAGCAGGCCGGATTTTTCCTTCTTGAGGAATTTCCACAGCGGGTGCGCCTTGTCGCCGTTGACATCGACCTTGGCGTACATCGGAAAACTCACGTCGTAGGTCAGCGAGCAGAAACTCTTGATCTCTTCCTCGTCGCCGGGTTCCTGATGGCCGAACTGGTCGCAGGGGAAACCAAGCACGACCAGACCCTGGCCCTGATATTTCTTCCAGAGTTTTTCCAGGCCGGTGTATTGCGGCGTGAAGCCGCACTTGGATGCGGTATTGACCACCAGCATCGCCTTGCCCTTGTAGTCGGCGAGCGACTGCTCGGCGCCATCGATGGTCTTGGCGGAAAAATCATAGACGTTGGTCATGGCAGGGCTCCGAAGGATGAGGCGACGCGGTCATGTTCCCGCCAAAATCGCGTAAAGGGAAGCGGCCGCAGATCAGTGCGCAGGTAATTCGGCCGGAGTCAGCAGACGCAGGGCCCGCTCGCCGACGCCCTCGAAGGTTTCGCGATGTTCCTGTCCAAGCCCTGCACAGGCTGGCCAGGCACGGGCAATGGCGTCGCTGATCAGCACGTATTCGTGGCTCGCCACATGATTCTTGAGCAGGCGATGGATCAGGATCACCTCCTCGCCGGCCAGCTCTTCGAACTGCCGCACCTGCTTCAGCGCGATTTCGCCTTCATGCAGAAAGGCCTTCAGGCGCAGCTCGCTGATGTTGGCGCAGGCACCGCAATCGCAATTGGACCGCGCCTCGCCAATGCGCAGCAGACTTTTCGTGAAAGCGTCGAACAACAGACCGACCTGCACCAGCACATCATGCACGGCAGCCTGCACATCGCTGCCGGCATCGCGATACATCAGCGCGGCATCGCCTTCGAGCTTGTTGAGGATCAATGGATGCTCCGCACGGTCGATCATCGCCTCCAGCAATTCGCTGATGATCTGCTCGGCGTGCAGCAGGCTGACTTCGCGCTTGGTGATGAAATCGGTGTAACCGCTGATATCGACGATCACCAGCACGGCGCGGATCAGTCGCATGTCGGATTCCTGGAGACGGGTTTCGGCAGGCCGACGCTACGCCGCCGTCGACCCCGCGTCGAGCGCGGCACGCATTTTCTCGTCGTCGCGCAAACCTTCCCAACGCGAGACCACCAGTGTCGCGACACCGTTGCCGATGATGTTGGTGATCGCACGCGCCTCGGACATGAAGCGGTCGACGCCCAGGATCAGCGCCACGCCGGCAACCGGCACTTTGCCGTGCAAGGCCGCGAGCGTCGCGGCGAGCGTGATGAAGCCGGAGCCGGTCACGCCGGCCGCACCTTTCGAAGTCAGCAACAACACGCCCAGCAGTACGAGTTGATCACCGAGCCCAAGCGGAACATCGGTGGCCTGCGCGATGAACACGGCGGCCATCGTCAGATAGATGCAGGTGCCATCGAGGTTGAAGGAATAGCCGGTAGGCACGATCAGGCCGACGGCACCGCGATCGCAGCCGAGTTCCTCGAGGCGCTCGATCAGGCGCGGCAGCGCCGATTCCGACGACGAGGTACCCAGCACCAGAAGCAGTTCCGCGCGGATGTGGCGCAGGAATTTCCACAATGAAAACCCCGACAGATACGCGACGATCGCCAGCACAACCAGCACGAACAGCGCGCAGGTCACATACACCGACAGCAGCAGCCAGCCCAGCGACAGCAGCGTGGCGACACCATATTTGCCTACGGTGAAAGCCATTGCGCCAAGCGCACCGAGCGGCGCGAAACGCATGATCAGGTTGACGATGCCAAAGAACACCGCACCGAGCTGCTCCAGGCCGTCGAGCACCTTGCGACCGGTCGCGCCGCTGCGGGTCAATGCGACACCGAACAGCAAGGCGATCAGCAGGACCTGCAGCAAATTACCGTCGGTAAATGCCGAGAGAAAAGTTTTCGGGATGATGTCGGTGAGGAATCCGACCACACCGCTGGCGGCCGCCTTTTGCTGGTACTCGGCGATCGCAGCGGGATCGAGCGTCGCCGGGTCGATATGCATGCCGGCGCCAGGCTTCATCACGTTGACAATGATCAGACCCAGCACCAGCGCGACGCTGGTCATCAGTTCGAAGTAGAGCAGTGCCTTGACGCCGATCCGGCCGACGTGGCGAAGGTCGCCCATTTTCGCCATGCCCACGACGACGGTGAGAAAGATCACCGGACCGATCACCATCTTGACCAGGGCGATGAAGGCTTCGCCCAGCGGCTTGAGTTGCGCCGCGAACGAAGGATTGACGATGCCGAGCACGATGCCGGCGGCGATCGCGATCAGCACCTGCGCATAAAGCGACTTCCACCAGTTCTCGCGCATCGACGACAGCCCTCCCCGGCCTAGCTTGGAGCGTAGCCGAAACCGTCGCTACACGAGAATGTCGGGCAAAGAAAAAGCCCCGGGCGTTTCCGCCCGGGGCTTTTAAATTTGCAGCTGGTGCGATCGAATTAGACGATCTGGACCGCGTCAGCCTGCAGGCCCTTCTGGCCCTTCACAACCGTGAAGGTGACCTTCTGGCCTTCCTGGAGCGACTTGAAGCCGCTGCCCTGGATAGAACGGAAGTGAACGAAGAGGTCCTCACCGCTTTCCGGGGTGATGAAACCAAAACCCTTGGCATCATTGAACCACTTCACGGTACCACTCTGACGATCCGACATTTGAAACTCCTTGGAACATGAATTATCGAGACCCGGAAAACCCGGTATCAAGACTGTAGTTGCAGGGAGCAAGCGGGCTAAGCGATGTAGCGGATCGTTGGATCTACCGCACCGGGCCACGATTCACTGTGACCCTGGCAAACACAGTGGGCGAACCATACACCCATTCTTTTCGGAAAGCGAGCCGAAGATGAACGCCGCCCGGGACCGCTCGCAGGGCTTTGCCGAAGTTGACGGCCATTGACCTCCGATAGCAGCGGCGCGGACGAGACGGATGTCCAGCCCAGAACCAACACAGCTACCGGCCCCGTGAATGTCTGGCGGCCGAGCCTCGTCCGCCACCTATATATAAGGTGCATCCTGCCGAAACCCGTCGACCAGCCCGGGCGTCGGATTCCTGAACAGGCCGGCCGGCACTAGCGCGAATACTGCCAGCGCAGCATCCGGCCCTGATCGTAAGGCATCACGCCATGGAACGGGCGCGGGTCGGCATCGAAGACCAGGGGCAGGAAATGTCGATCACCTTCCCAGAGATTGAGTCCGGACACCTTCTCGATCTCCACCCATTCCAGCGTGCCTTCGGCATTGCCCGCGAACGGCTCGCCGCTGAAGCGATCGATGCGAAACACGAACCCGAGCCAATCCTCGCCGTGCTTGCCGAAGCCCGGCCAGCTGATGGTTCCGCGCAAGACCATTTCGTCGCAGACGATGCCGGCCTCTTCATGGATCTCGCGGCGCATGCCGGCCATGACATCTTCGTCGCGTTCGATCTTGCCACCCAGTCCGTTGTATTTGCCCAGATGATGGTCATCGGCACGGGCATTGCGATGGATCAATAGGACGCTGCGACGATCGGGCGACAAGACGTAACCCAGGGTGGCAACGATGGGGCAATAAGGCATGGGTGCGGGCTTCCGGAAAGGTGGACAGCATAGCGAGCCGCACCAGCACCTGCTAACAGCGCTCGCCGCCGCCGCGGCATCCAAGCGATAATCGCCGCCGGCAGAAAACTCCGAGACAGCACGATGACCGACACCCCGCCCGACCGCCTGGCCCTGAATCCCAAAAGTCCCTTTTTCGATGCTGCCGTACTCGAGCGCGGCGTCGGTGTGCGTTTCAAGGGCGAAGAAAAAACCAATGTCGAGGAATACTGCGTCAGCGAAGGCTGGGTCCGTCTGACCGCCGGCAAGGCGCTTGATCGCCGCGGCAATGCCATGACGATCAAGGTCATGGGCAGCGTCGAGCCTTACTTCCTCGATATCGCCTGAGCCGCGATCGCGGTTTCAAAACCGCTCAGCGCTTCAATACCGATCGATAACGCCGGCTGCATGGCACCTTGGTGCCGTCGCGCATCACCAGCCGTGCATCGCCGGTTTCCAGTGGTTCGATTTCCGCGAGGCAGTCGAGATTGACCATGTAGCTGCGATGCACGCGCACGAAGCGCGCCGGATCCATGCGCGGCTCGATCCCGGCCATGGTCGCGCGCAGCGGATATTCGCGGCCGCGTACGCGCAGGTTCACGTAATTTCCGGAGGCCTGCAGTACTTCGATGTCGTTGGCCGCGACCAGGAATTCCTTGCCCAGCTTGCGCACCAGAAAACGCTCGGGCCGGTCGATCGGCTCCAGCGCAGGACCTTCGCCCTCATCCGGCGCATCGAGCAGGCGCGCTTCGCCCTGCAGACGCACCAGCAACAAGTTGTAGGCACCGGCGATCAACAAGATGCCGAGGTAGGAGCGCCAGTCCTTGAGATATTCGTAACCGAGCTCACGCGGCCAGTAGCCGAAATCGTAGATTCCGCCCTGTATCGAATAGGCGAGCTTGCGCAGGCCGACCATCGCGGTGACGTGCACCACGCTGAATACCAGACTGGCAAGAAAATGCCAGGGCAGGTTCTTGCGCAGGGAACCGATGTAAAGCGGGAAGCGTCGTTCGAATGCAATCACCGCCGGCACCAGCGCCAGCAGAACGAGGTTGCTCGACCATTCCCAGACCACTGGCTCCCAGGTGGCGAAATCCAGCTTCACCCGCTCCACATCCAGCTCTACGATCACCGAGTTCAGGCTGGCCTGCAGCACGAAGTAGAGGATCCAGAAACCGGTTTCGCAAAACCGTCGATAGGGTTGGTAGCGTTCGAGCAGGGAGCGGGCGTCGGTGGTCATCGGCGCATTTTAAGGTTTCGGACGTGGAAACGGTTCCTCGATTCATCCCTGGCCGCCGCCACTCGTCACTCCGGCCCGCCATCCGGCCCTCGTGGCTTGGGAGAAATCGCCGTCATCGCCAGGCTGGCCGTACACCACGGAGAGCCCCATGACCCGCCGCCACGACATCGACGCCCTGCGCGCCATCGCCTTCACCCTGCTGATCCTCTACCACCTGTGCATGCTCTATGTGTCCGACTGGGGCTGGCATATCAAGAGCCCGCATCAGGGCGAATGGCTGCAGTGGCCGATGCTGTTCCTCAACCGCTGGCGCATGGACCTGATCTTCCTGATCTCGGGCATCGCCTCCGCCTTCCTGATCAATCCCGACAAGGTCTGGAACTTCGTGCGCAGTCGCACCTGGCGGCTGTTCCTGCCGCTGCTGTTCGGCATGCTGGTGATCGTGCCGATCCAGCCTTACGTGCAGGGCGTGTCGAACCATCTGGTCGAGCCGGGCTTCGGGCAATTCCTCGTGCACTACTACAGCGGCCAGCGCTGGCCCGAACACGCCTTCGACGGCTGGGAGCACGGCTTCACCTGGAACCACCTGTGGTATCTCGCCTATCTGTGGATGTACACGCTAGCGCTCGCGCTGCTGGCCAAGCCGCTGGCTTCGCGTTTCGGCCAACGCCTCACTGCAGCGTTCACCGGATTGCGCGGCGCACGATTGCTCATCTACCCGGCGCTGCCCTTGCTGTTGTACACGCTGGTCTTGCAACCACTGTTCCCAGACAACGGCGACTTCATCCACGACTGGTATCGCAACGCGGCCTATTTCACCGTGTTTGTCTACGGCTACCTGATCGCGCGCAGCGACGGTTTCTGGGCGGAAGCACTGCGCCTGCGCCGCGTCAGCCTGACGATCGCGCTGCTGCTGTTCGTGCCCTATATCAGCATGGTCGCGCTACTGCCCGAGGACTCACCGATCTGGCTGGCGGACGTGTTGTGGGTGCTGCGCAATTTCTACATCTGGACCGCGCTGCTGGCGATCCTCGGCTGGGCGCATGCACTGCTGAACAAGCCTTTCCGCTGGCTGCCCTGGGCGACCGAGTCGGTGTATCCCTGGTACATCTTCCATCAGAGCCTGATCGTGTTGCTGGCGTACTGGCTGATCCCGCTGAAGTTCGGACCGGTGCTCGAGCCTCTGCTGGTGCTCGCGGGAACTATCGCCGGTTGCTACCTGCTCAGTGAAGGTGCGAAGCGCGTGTCGTGGCTGCGACCCTGCCTTGGCCTGAAATCGCTGCCGAAAATTCGCAAGGAACCCATCGCGCTGGAAACAGGCAGCGCACAGGCCTGACCCTCCTCACACCCATCAACGCCCCGCGCCGGCCCGCAATGC
This sequence comes from Arenimonas sp., assembly GCF_035312645.1. Taxonomy (GTDB): domain Bacteria; phylum Pseudomonadota; class Gammaproteobacteria; order Xanthomonadales; family Xanthomonadaceae; genus Arenimonas. The sequence goes on along the minus strand of NZ_DATGBO010000074.1, from coordinate 11,863 downwards.
CGAGCGCGGGGCCTGCAATGCCCGCTGCAGATTACTGCGGGCAGCCGCATCCAGACGCGCATGGAAGAACCCGCTCAGGAAAATCCGCTCCTTCGCGAGCAAGCCCTTGAGAAAGCGCCGACGATTGAATTCGAACAGCCAGCCCGGCAATTTGCCGCGATACTCGATGGCGATCGCGCGATGGTAGGCATCGAACACCGCCGGCTCGGCAGCAAGAATGGCCATGTCGCAGTCGAGAAACAGCGCGGCTTCGTCATCCACCTCGCCCACCGCCAATCGTCCATGTCGTGCAGTCAGGCGAATCAAGGCGGCGACACGCGCTCTGTCGACGTTCGCCTCCGGCAGGAATCGTCCAATCGCCGCCAACGCCAGCTCGGCACTGCGCTCTTCGTTGTCACGACGTCCGGCGGCATAGATCGCGTCGTGATAAAGGATCGCGAGGTAGATCTCCGCCGGCTGGCGCCAACCCGGCCCTGCCGCAACCAACGCAAACTGCCGCAGCACTTCCTCGACATGCGAAAAAGCGTGGTAGGCCCGCGGCGGCGTCGCATACGCCGCCTGCAACTCGGCAACAAGCGCCGAGGGCAGCGGCAGCGGCGGATCGACTAGCAGGGTCATGGTTCGTTCGCAGGCCAGTGAGGATGGATGGTGGCGGCGGGTGACAGGACGATGCCGCTAAGTCACGATATATCCCGCCAGCATCAGCGGCAAACCCAACCCAAGGAGAGCGACATGGCAAAGGGAATGGAACAGAAAAAGGAAGCGAAGAAGAAGCCGGCCAAGACCCTGAAGGAAAAGCGCGCCGACAAGGCCGCGAAAAAAGGCGGCTGAGCCACTCCTCGCTGCACCGATCCGGGACGCGAGCCCGCGCGGCGGCCCTATCCGGGGCCGCCGATGTCCCACCAGTCAGCGCAGAAGACGCCATCGGCCACCATGACGATGAGGCATGATGGCGGCTCGCTCTCGCACAAGAATCGCTATGGAAACCGACGCTTCACCTGCCGCGCTGTCGCCACTGAGCCTGATCCAGGCGCGCATCCTGGGCTGCCTGATCGAAAAGGAAGCGACCACGCCGGAAGCCTATCCGCTCACTGCGAATGCCGTCGTCCTGGCCTGCAACCAGAAAAGCAATCGCGAGCCGCTGATGGAGCTCGAAGCCGGTGAAGTCGGGCATGCCTTGCGCGAAATGGAAAACCTCGGCCTGATCAAATCCGTGCACGGCGCGCGGGCACAACGCTACGAACATCGCTTCAGCCACATGTATTCGGTGACGCTGCGGCAACAGGCCCTGCTCTGCGTGATGCTGCTGCGCGGTCCGCAGACGGCCGCGGAATTGTTCAGCCGCAGCGAACGCCTCGGCGCCGCACCGGACCTCGACGACGTCCGCCAGCGCCTCGATCGCCTCAGCCAGCGCAGTCCGGCGCTGGTGGTCAATATTGGCCGCGGCAGCGGTCAACGCGAAGACCGCTACATGCACCTGCTGGGCGGTCCGGTCGATGCCGAACTGCTGATCCAGAACATCAAGGCGACGAGTCCGGGCAGCGAACGCGGCGGACTCGAAGCCCGCGTCGAGGCGCTGGAAGCCGACCTCGCCGCCCTGCGTGCGCAACTGGCCGAGCTGCGCAACCCGGCCGCCTGATCGCTGTCAGGCGACGCTGCCGGCGGCTTGCTTTAAACTGCAGCCCATCGACGAGGAAATTCCGTGGCCAAGCCCAACTACCAGTTCGAAAAGCGTCAGCGCGATATCGCCAAGAAGAAAAAACAGGACGAGAAGCGCCAGCGCAAGCAGTCCAAGGACGAAACCGACGCGCCCGCAGAAGACGGCGCAGCGGCTCCTGCCGACAACGCCGACAGTCCTACCGGATAACGTCCACACCGGCACCGAGTCGATCTGAACCAGGACGCCCACGCCGCCGATGAAGATCGAACTCACGCCGATTGCCCATGTCCTTGGTGGCCGCGATGCGGTCGAGGACGATCACTGGGGCGAAGTCACTGCGACCATCGTGATGGACTGCGATCGGTTTTCTCCAGATGCGATCGCCGGGCTGGAATCGTTCTCGCACCTGATCGTCGTCTACAGCTTCCACCAGGTCGATCCGGGCAAGATCGAAGTAGGGTCGCGCCATCCGCGCAACAATCCGGCCTGGCCGAAGATCGGTATTTTCGCCCAGCGCGGCAAGAATCGTCCGAACCGCATCGGCGTATCGACCTGCCGGATTCTCGGCATCGAAGGCTGCAACATCCACGTGCAAGGCCTCGATGCCATCAATGGCACGCCGGTGCTCGATCTGAAACCGCACATGTCGGGCTTCGAACCGCAGGGCGAAATCCGCGAGCCGGAATGGGCGCAGGAACTGATGAAGGATTATTGGTGAGTGGACCGCGCCGCGTGAAATCCTAGGCGTCGTCGCGCCAACTCTTCGCGCCGAGAAACACCAGACGCAATTGCCGCACGAAATTCTCGACCAGCTCGCGCTCGCGTTTCGGTTGCCGCGGCGGCAGGTCGAGGATGTCGGACGCGGCATTGAGCATCGTCGTCACCACCAGCCCGCAGATCATCTGCAGGGTCGCCGTCGACAGATCAGGCAAGGTGCCCAGCGCGCGCAAGTCCTGCGCCATTTCCGAAGCGAAATGACTTTCTTCGGTGCGGATCGCCTTGCGTATCACTGGCGAGCCGCCGCCGCGCTCACCGGCGATGAAAGAAAATTCCAGCCGGTGTTCCTCTACGTAGCGCTGATAGATCTGCACCGAACTGCGCAGCATGTCGGTCGGCGGAATGCCGTCGCGGCGCGCTTCGCGCAGCAGGCGCCGCAAGGTCACACCACCCTCTTCGACCAGGGCCAGGCCGAGCTCGTCGAGGTCCTTGAAATGACGATAGAACGAGGCCGGGACGACGCCGGCCTCGCGGGTGATCTCGCGCAGGCTGAGCGAAGTGAAGCCTCGGCCCTGCCCGATCAGCGCCAGCGCACCAGCCATCAAGTGCGCGCGGGTGCGCTGCTTGCGCTCTTCGCGGCTTTCCGGGGCGTCGGTGTCACGACGACTGATGGCGGCCTTGCTGATGGTCAACCCGTTCTCCTGCGCCATCCCTGACGATGCCTCGTCGACGCGGGCAAGTATAGGCGCGTGCCGGGGATTTGATCCGGCGGAGTGACTGCTCTATTCTTTTCAGTAAACATTCGTTTACTTAAAAAGCGGAGCCCGTTGTGGCCAAACTTTCCCCCACCCTGTCCGCCGCCCGCGCGCCGCGCCTCTGGCAAAGCCGGCTGCTGTCGCCACTCAACGATGTCCGCGCCTGGGACAGCCTCATCGCGACGGTAAACCCGCTGTGGTCGCTGAGCGAGCCGCGCGCCCGGGTGGTCAAGCTGGTTGACGAGGCCGAGGGCGTGCGCAGCCTCTGGCTCAAACCCAACGCTTGTTTCCGCGGTTTTCGTCCCGGCCAGCACGTGCTTCTTGATCTCGAGATTGACGGCGTGCGCCAGTCCCGCTGTTTCAGCTTCTCGCAGGCGCCGCACCGCGATGGGCTGTTGCGCCTGACCATCAAACGCAAGGATCAGGGCGTCGTCTCCGTCGCTGCCCACGCGCTGAAGCCGGGCCAGATCCTGCGTATAAGCCAGGCGCAAGGGCATTTTTCGCCAAAAGCCGGCAACGGGAAGTTGTTGCTGCTTGCTGCCGGCAGTGGCATCACGCCGATGCTTTCGATCCTGCAGGATCTCGCAAAAAACACGCCCTCGCGCGACGTCGTGTTGCTGCAAAGCTTTCGTGGATCCGACGAAGTCATCTTCCGCGACGAACTGGATTCGCTCGCCACAGCCTGGCCGAACCTCACCCTACTCCGCCAGGACACCCAAACACAGCAACGACTCGACGCGAAACAACTCGCCGCACTCGTTCCCGACTGGCAGCAGCGCGAAGCCCTTCTCTGCGGCCCGGATGGCTTCATGGCCTGGATCGAGACGATGTACGCCGAAGCAGGACTCGCCGGGCAACTCCAGAGCGAAAGCTTCGGACGGCGCACGCGACCGAGCGACACGAACGCCGGCACGCATTCGATCCATTGCGAAATAACCGAACAAGTGTTTACTGCTTACCCCGGCGCCAGTCTTCTCGATGCCGCCGAAGCCGCCGGCCTGCAGCCGCGTTTCGGCTGCCGTCGCGGCATCTGCCGCACCTGCCAATGCCGAAAACTCAGCGGCAGCGTCAGCAACCTTTTGACTGGGCAAAGCTCAGGCCCTGGAGAAGAGCTGATCCAGCTCTGCATCTCCAGCGCTCTCGGCGACGTCGAGCTCGCCCTGTGATTTCCCGGAGATCGAAATGAGCAACGCACTATCGATGGATGCGACCCGCTTGGACGAATTCCAGGCGGAACTCGATGCACTGCGCCTGGATGTCCTGAAGAAAATCGGCGACGACGATGCACGCCACATCCTGCGCATGCGCAGGATTGTGCAAGCCTGTGCGATCGGCGGTCGCAGCCTGCTGATGTTCGGCTTCGGGCCCATCAGCTGGATTCTTGGCGTGATCGGGCTGTCTCTGGCCAAGATCCTCGAGAACATGGAGATCGGCCACAACGTCATGCACGGCCAATACGACTGGATGAACGACCCATCGCTGAACTCACAAACCTACGAATGGGACATCGTCTGCGACGGCGAACACTGGCGACATTCGCACAACGTCGAACACCACGACCACACCAACATCCTCGGCAAGGATCACGATTACGGCTACGGCCTCCTGCGCCTGACCAGCGAGCAGCGCTGGTCGCCGAGCAGTCTGCTGCAGCCGCTGTGGTATCTGCTGCTCGCGGCGAATTTCCAGTGGGGTGTCGCAGTACATGACATCAAGATCGGCCGCTTTCTCAAGGGTCGCATGCCGCGCGCGGAATTCGCGCAGCGCATGCAACCCTTCCTGCGCAAGGCTGGCTACCAGCTGTTCAAGGACTACCTGTTGTTCCCGGCAATTGCGCTTTGGCATTGGCCGCGCGTGTTGTTGGGCAATCTGCTCGCCAACCTGATCCGTAACCTGTGGACGAACGCGATCATCTTCTGCGGCCATTTCACTGCCGACGCCCAGGTTTTCATGCGCGACGACGTCCGTGACGAAACCCGCGGCCAGTGGTATCTGCGCCAGATCCAGGGCTCAAGCAATCTCGAGGGCGGGCGCTGGTTCCATCTGCTTACCGGCCACCTCAGCCACCAGATCGAGCATCACCTGTTTCCGGATCTGCCGGCACCGCGCTATACCGAAATCGCCCCGCGCGTGCAGGCGATCTGCAGCAAGTACGGCGTCCACTACAACACTGGCGGTTTCTGGCGGCAGTATTTTGGCGTGCTGGCGCGCATCCTCAAGTACGCGTTGCCGAATCGGCGGGCGGCTGAGCTCGTCGCTGGCTGAAGCGACGACCCGGAGCCCTTTCGCATCGCGAGGCAGCAGCGAGAGCGGACGTGCCCTGCCTCATGCGAAAATCCCCGCATGAGTGTTTCGACCACGCCCCGCCTCGCCATCATCGGCGGTGGCCCCGCCGGCTTGATGGCTGCCGAAACCGCGCGCGCGGCCGGCATCGAGGTCGATCTCTATGACGGCAAGGGTTCGGTCGGCCGCAAGCTGCTGATCGCCGGCAAGGGTGGGCTCAACCTCACACATTCGGAAGCCTTTGAAGATTTCGCGAGTCGCTACGGCGCGCGTCGCAAAGAGATCGCAGGCTGGCTTTCGCAATTCGATGCCACAGCCTTGCGCGACTGGGCGAAAGAACTTGGCATCGAGACTTTCATCGGCAGCTCCGGCCGCGTGTTCCCTGTCGATCTCAAGGCGGCGCCGCTGTTGCGCAGTTGGGTGCGTCGTCTTCGCGACGCCGGCGTGCGCTTCCACATGCAGCACACCTGCCTGGGTTGGGATGATGCCGGCGCGCTGCGCATGCGCACGCCCGATGGCGAACGATCGATCAACGCAGACGCGGTGTTGCTCGCACTCGGCGGCGGCAGCTGGCCGCAGTTGGGTTCCGATGGCGCCTGGTTGCCCTGGTTGCGCGAACGCGGCGCCGATATCGCCGCGCTGCAACCGGCCAATTGCGGCTTCGACGTCGGCTGGAGCGACATTTTTTCGCAGCGTTTCGCCGGGCATCCAATCAAGCCGGTCGTGATTTCCTGGATCGATGAAAACGGCGAACAGAAAAAGCTGCAAGGCGAGTTCGTCGCCACCACCACCGGCATCGAAGGCAGCCTGATCTACGCGATTTCAGCTGCGCTGCGCGAAGCAATCAATCGCGACGGCTCGACGCATATCTCTCTCGATCTCGCACCGGGCCGCGAGTTACCGCGCCTGCGCCAGGATCTCGCGCGACCGCGTGGTGGACGCTCGCTGACGGAGCACCTGCGTCGCTGCGCCGGCATCGAAGGCGTCAAAATGGGGCTGCTGTACGAATTGCTGAGCAAGACGCAGATGCTGGACCCGGACGCGCTGGCCGCGGCGATAAAATCGCTGCCGATAACATTGCAGCGCCCGCGCCCGATCGCCGAGGCGATCAGCAGCGCCGGTGGCGTGCGTTTCGAAGCGCTGGATCCGCGCCTGATGTTGAAGAACCTGCCCGGCGTCTTCTGCGCCGGCGAAATGATCGATTGGGAAGCGCCGACGGGGGGCTATCTGCTCACCGCGTGTTTTGCGAGCGGGAAGATCGCGGGGCGCGGGGCAGCGGAGTGGTTGCGCGGGAGATAACCCAGCAATGCGGACGATTTCGCGGCTTGCGCCGCTCCTACATCGCTCCGATGGGTTACCAGTCCGTGCGCTGCGGCAGCAGGCCGCGCAACTCCGCTTCGGAAAGATTGCGCCAAGTGCCAGCCTTGAGATGGCCCAGCGTGACATTGACGATGCGCACGCGCCGCAGCTGCGTCACTTTGTAACCGAGCGCCTCCGACATCAGGCGGATCTGCCGGTTCAAGCCCTGCGTGAGAATGATCGAGAAGCCAAATTTGGCGATGCGCCGCACCTTGCAGGGCTTGGTCATCTGCCCGTGGATGCGTACGCCGCCAGCCATGCCGCGCAGGAATTCATCGGTCACCGCCTTGTTCACGCCGACCAGGTATTCCTTCTCGTGGTTGTTTTCCGAACGCAGGATCTCGTTGACGATGTCGCCGTTGCTGGTCAACAGGATCAGGCCTTCGGAATCCTTGTCGAGACGGCCAATCGGGAAAATTCGCTGCTGGTGGCCGACAAAATCGACGATGTTGCCCTTGACGTGCGCTTCGGTCGTGCAGGTGATGCCGGTCGGTTTGTTGAGCGCGATATAGACGTGCTTCTTCGCGCCTGGCGCGCGCTTGCGCAACTCCTGCCCGTCGATGACGACCTTGTCGCCCTCCTCCACCTGCGCGCCGACGCCCGGCCGCTGGCCGTTGAGCAGGACGCGCCCCTCGCTGATGAGCCGGTCGGCCTCGCGTCGCGAGCAGAAACCGGACTCGCTGATGTGCTTGTTCAATCGCATAGGGCGCGGATGCTGACATGGGGCGCCGGCCAAGTCATCCGCGCGGACAGCGTGTAACCCTCGGGTCCACGAACTGCCCGCTCGTTTTCCCGACCTCCGCGCAGCCAGAAATGATGACCTCCAGTCGCCATCAGGCGGCGCCATGGCACGGAAAATGCTTCCGACTCCCTGCCGCCGAAGGGAGCCAACCGCCATGAACAATGTCATCGCTTTTCCGGGCAAACCACGCGCCGATATCGAAATCGCGCTGCGCCAGATGCAACTGCTGCTGGCCGGCAAGCGTCAGGGCAGCGAATTCCGCAGCCTGAACGACGAAATCTGCCGCAGGCAGTCACTCACTGACGCCAAGCGGACGGCGACTTACCGCTGATTCCGAGGCGGGTCGCAGCTTGCGCCGCTCCCTCGGGCAACTTTCGGGCATCTGCGGGAAGGGCTCCGGCCCCGGCGAGAACGCCATCGCGGCTGAGGCCGCTCCCACAGATGCCCCTCCCTCGCGCCATCGGGCGCCCTCTCTCGATGCTGCGACGCGCGTTTTCTAGCGCCGGGCCAGCCTCGGCCAAGCCCAGACCAGAACCAGCAACGCCGGCAGCAAGGCCAATGCATGCCAGGCGGCAGTGGTGATCGGATCCCGGCTCAAGTCGAAGATCGCGGCGCCCTGCAGGCCGCTATAAACCGCGGCGACGAAGATCAGTTCGAACGGCCGCGGATTGCGGCACAGCGCGCCAAGGGCCAGGCCCCAGAGCGAGATCGATGCGGTAATCGCCAATGCCGCCAGCGCGGCCCATGGATGGGTCGCGATCAGGCGCAGCAAGCCCGGAAACGCCAGCGCGACGGCCAACACGATCGCCACGACGGCACGTGCCGCCAGCAATCGCCAGGTGATGCCCGGCGCGGTGAATATCAGTGCCTCCGTGCCGCTGTCGCGATCGCGCAACACGCCGCGCGCGAGCACATCCAAGGGCAGCAACCAGGCGAGTGGCAATGCGACGAGCATGGCTGCCTGCGTACCGAAAACCTGTACGCCGCAGAGCACCAGCGCGATCAGCCACCAAGCGTTCGTGCGTTGCCGCAGCACCAGGCGCAATTCGGCGATCACCAGCGTGCCGAACAAACCGCGCGCGAATGGCGTGAGCAGACGATCCAGCAACACCAGGCGCCGACCCGCACCCGACCCTGCTCTCGCGGCCGCCGTACCGCGCGCAGCGGCACGATCAAGCCATGGTGCCGCGAGCAGCACGCCGGCCAGCGCCACTGCCAACCAAAGCAGGCGACCCAGCGCATCCATCGGTCGCACCTGCCAGGATTTCCATTCCAGCAACACCGGCGCCTTCTTGATCATGCGCACGCCGCCGCTGAAACCATAGGCCTGCGGTTTGCTTGTCTGCGGCTGCAGGCTGCGATGAAGTTCGCGCGCCATCACCACCACGCCGCTTGGATCGCCGACCCAGGCGTGTTCGGCATCCTTGGCCGCGGTCGGTGCGTTGAGCTGCGAAGCCGGCACCGAAATCATCACCACCCAGAGGATGAAGAACAGCACATTGCCGGCCGTGCGTCGCAACCAGGGCAGCAGGTCGAACCAGACCGCGAGCATCGCGGTGATCGCCAGACTCGGAATGCTCAACAGCAGCACCGGCTTGATCAGTTCGAACAGGTTGATCGCCGTGTCTTCGGCGCGTGTCATTTGCGCCACCAGGCCGACCAGCAGACCCACCGCCATGATCACGCCGAACACCGTCATGTGGCTGAGCCATTTCGCCAGCAGATAACCGCCGCGCGTCATCGGCGTTGCCACCAGCAATTGCCAGACGCGCGTCTCGATGTCGCGCACCAGCGTGCCGCGCACCAGATAGAACCCGCCCAGGCTGAGGAAGGTGCAGAACTGCAGCGCCAGCGCCAAGCCCACCCAGGCGCTGGAATATTTCCCGCGCTCACCGCCGGACAACGAGACCGTCACGTAACCGGCATCGACGGAGGGAAAGCAGGCCCACGTCGCCGCGATGACGATGCCGAGCACGACCCAGAAGCGGACGCTGCGCGTGCGCTCGCGCAGATCGGCGACGAGGATGGCGAGGAAGCGCTGCATCGCGGCCATATCAGTGCGCCACCGCGTCCGCACCGAGCAACCAGGTGTAGGCGTCCTCGAGTGTCGGCGATACCGCCTGTGCCTCGGGATGCGGGCGATCCGCGCTGATCACGCGCACCCGCACCCCGTCGGGGCGACGCAGCGAAGCGCAGACGGAAAATTTCGAACGCACGTCAGTCAGTTGTTCGGCCGGCAAGGTCCATTCCCAAGCCTGGCCTTCTGCCATCGCCAGCAATTTCTCCGGCGCCCCATGGAAACGCAGTCGCCCCGCCGACATCACCGCGATGGCCGTGGCGCTCGCTTCGATATCGGAAACGATATGCGTGGAAAGGATCACCAGGCGCTGGCCGGCGAGCTCGGTGAGCATGTGCCGGAAACGCATCCGCTCTTCCGGATCCAGTCCGACCGTGGGCTCGTCAACGATCAACAGGGTCGGATCGTTGAGCAATGCCTGTGCAATACCGACGCGCTGGCGCATGCCGCCGGAAAAATCGCCGAGGCGGCGGTCCGCGGCATCGCTCAAGCCGACCAGCGAGAGACACGACTCGATCCGTGCCTTGGCGTCCGCACCGGTGAAGCCTTTCACTGCGGCGAGAAACGCGAGGAATTCGCGCGCGCTCAGCGCCGCGTAAACGCCGAAATCCTGGGGCAGATAACCCAGTGCAACACGCAGGGCGTCGGGCTCCTTGACGATGTCGACACCATTCCAGGTCACCTGACCTGCGCTGGGCCGCGCCAGGGTTGCGAGGATCCGCATCAGCGTGGATTTGCCGGCGCCGTTCGGGCCAAGCAGGCCGAGAATGCCCGGCCCTAACTGCAAGCTCAGGTCGGACACCGCCTGATGCCCACCCGGATACCTATAACTCACTGATTGCAAAGACAGTTCACAGGCAGCCACGGCATTCCCCAATCTGGAGGGCGTAGCGAGTGCTGTCGCCCATGTGCTGGTACTATAGTTACCTATAACACCTAAGCACATGGGCCAAAAGACAGGGCCCTGGGAATTTCCAGCGGGAGCGAGCTCAGCCCAGCGGGCGCACGCGGATGTTGCGGCCCTTGATCTTGCCGACCTTCAACCGCTCCAGAGCCTTCTTGGCAAGATCACGACGGATCGCGACATAGGTGCGGGTATCGAAAGTGTCGATCTTGCCCACCGCGTCGCCCGGCAAACCCGCCGCTCCGGTGAGCGCACCGAGGATGTCGCCGGGCCGGACCTTGTCCTTGCGCCCGCCATCGACGATCAGCGTCGTCATCGTCGCCTTCAGAGGATCCTTGCCGGAGCGCTCGGCGAGATTGATCCGCACCCATTTCGCCGTCGAACCCATCTTCTGTTCGATGCCGGCGACACGGCCGATTTCTTTCGGCGCCACCAGACTCAGCGCCAGCCCCTTCTGCCCCGCCCGACCAGTGCGGCCGATGCGGTGCGTGTGCGTGTCGGCATCGCTGGCGAGTTCGTAACTGATCACCGCCGGCAGATTCTTGATGTCCAGACCGCGGGCCGCGACATCGGTCGCCACCAGCACCGCGCAGCTGCGGTTGGCGAATTGCACCAGCACTTCGTCGCGATCGCGTTGCTCGAGGTCGCCATGCAGCGCTAGCACCGAATAACCGCGCTGCGCCAATTGCTCGGCAACATCCTGGGCATCGCGCTTGGTATTGCAGAACACCGCTGCCGATTCCGGCCGATGCTCGCTGAGCAACTGCGCCAACGCATCGGTTTTGCGCGGCGTATCGACCTCGAAGAACAACTGCTCGATCTCGCCGTCCGCGTGTTCGGTATCGACCGTCACCTCCACCGGCGTGCGCTGGAATTTACCGCTGATCGCGCGGATCTCCTCCGGATACGTCGCGGAAAACAGCAGCGTCTGCCGCGTCTTCGGCGCCTGCGAAACGATGCCGGCGATAGCCGCTTCGAACCCCATGTCGAGCATGCGGTCGGCTTCGTCGAGCACCAGCATCAGCAGCGCATCGAGCTTGAGAGCACCGTTGTCCATCAGCTCCTGCACGCGTCCTGGCGTGCCGACGACGATATGCGGCTCGTGCACCAGCGAAGCCAGGTGCGGACGCAGCGGAATGCCGCCGCAGAACGTTGAAATCTTGATGTTGGCGATCGGCCGCGCCAACCGGCGGATTTCCTTGGTGACCTGGTCGGCCAGTTCCCGCGTCGGGCAAAGCACCAGCGCCTGCACGCGGGCGATGGCCGGATCGAGGCGCGACAGCAGACCCAATCCGAACGCCGCAGTCTTGCCACTGCCGGTGCGGGCCTGGGCGATCACGTCGCGGCCTTCGAGGATGGGCGGCAG
>NZ_DATGBO010000073.1:0-33182 GCF_035312645.1 Arenimonas sp. | reverse complement strand
CATCCACAGCATCATCGGCCAGAGCCGGTATTCCGAATTGGGTCGCTGGTCGCTGGCGTAGGGTGCGTCGCGCGTACGACCGGGACGCGTGGTTTGCTACTCCGACTGCCAGCGCATCGCGGCTGATTCATCGCGTCGATGCTTCACCCTCGACCATGCCAGCGGGCGCGGCCTCGCGGCAGGTCGTTAGGATTGTGTTAGACAGATGGTCGATATGCGTTGTCGATAGACAGAGAGGTTGCCAGCGATGCGGCCGCCGACCCGGACGCGACGCGTTGAAGACTGAAACTGGGCTGGCCGGCTCGGACAGCGCCGTCGCAATGGTCTAGATTGGAGGTCCGACGCCGCTGCCTGGTGTCGCCCCGGCCTGACACGAGCCCCTGCCAGCGAGGATCCGATGAGCGACGACACAAGCACGAGGGCGCGCGTCCTGGTTGTCGACGACTCCAAACTGATGCAGAAGGCCGCGCACAAGATGCTCGGCGACGAATTCGATGTCATCACCGCCGCCGACGGCCTGGACGGTTGGGCGATGCTGACTGGCGACGCGACGATCCAGGTGGTGTTCACCGACCTGACCATGCCGCGCTGCGACGGTTACGAATTGCTGCGCATGATCCGCACCGCCGAGGATCCCGGGCTGCAGGGCCTGCCGGTGATCGTGGTGACCGGTGCGGAGAACGACGAGTCGGCGCGCATGCAGGCGCTCGATCTCGGCGCGACGGATTTCATCACCAAACCATTCACCAGCATCGACCTGATCGCGCGCGCCCGCGCGCATGCCAACCACCAGCGCATCACCAAGCAGTTGCAGGCGCAGACCACGATCGATGCGCTGACGGGGCTCGCCAACAAGACTGGTTTCCTCGATCGCCTGCGCCAGGATATCGCCTACGCGCGCCGGCATCAGCAGACGCTGACGCTGGTGCGCCTGGAGATCGAAGGCTTCCGCGAATTGTTTCTTGCGCACGGAAAAGACGTCGCCAGCAAGGCCTTGCTGCAGGTGAGTCAGTCGCTGCGCGGGCGCATCCGGAAAGAAGACACCGCCGGACGCATCGGCCTCAGCGGTTTCGCGCTGTCACTGCCCGCGGGCGAGCACACCGGCATCGAAGGAATGATCGAGCGCCTGCGCGCCGAGGTCGCGAGCCAGCCGCTGGAAGTGGAAGACGGATTGTTCGAGATGCGGCTCAGCGCCGGGATATTCAGCCCCGAGGTGCAGCTCGGGCCCAGCGCCGAAGATGCGCTGGATGCTTGCCAGGCCTTGCTCGATGCCGCACGCGAAGCCGACAAGTTGCATGCGACGAATGCGGCGGCGAGTGCCGCGGCGACAGCCGTCAGTACAGTCGTTGCTTCGCCCGCAGCCGTCACACCCGTGCCGGTCGCGGTAACGGCAGCACCAGTACCAGTACCAGCATCGACACCGATAGTCAGCCCTTCGCCTGCGGTTACTTCCGCACCTGTCGAGCCGCTGCGCCTGGATCCGTTGCTCGATCAGTTGAAACAGGGCGACAAGCAACCCGTCCTCGAGAAGATGCCGCAGATCCTCAATCACCTGCTGCCGCTGTTCCGTCTGTTGTCGGCGAACCAGCGCGGGCAGTTGATCGCGTTTTTGCAGCGTCTCGGCGGGGGCTGAGGACTCGGCAAGACGCGCAAATGAAATGGGACGGATCGCTCCGTCCCATTTCTTCTAGCGCCAGCGTCGACCGCTGCGCGGCCGCGCTTTCCCGTGCATCAATCCCTGTCATCCGCCTCGGCATCGGCGCCGACTTCCGCGCCGGCGCTAGCGTTGGCGACACCACCGACATTCAATCGCGCGCGGTTGGCGGCCTTCGCTTTTGCCTGCGCCCTGGTCTGCGCCTGTGCGGCAGCACTGGCGTTCTGTCGCGGGCGCGCCGGTGCGCTTTGCTGGTTCGACGGTCGACGCGTCTGCGTGCGGCCCTGCGCCGAACCGCGTGCCGACGCCGAACCCTGTGCGCCAACCATGCCGGTGACCGGCTGCGTCAAAGAATCAGTGTCGCCGCTCAAGGCGCCGCGAACGGTGCCGACGAGTGCGCCGGACGCATTGCCGGAAAGAGGATTGCCGACGCCGTCGACCATCGAGTCCACTCCACCGGCTGCGCTACCACTCGCGTTCGTGCGGGCATGCCGACCCTGGCTTCGTGCATGGGTAGACGCGCTACCGGAACTGGTCGCGGAACCCTGACCGTCGATGCCGACCGGCAGTTGCTGCGGCAGCATGTTCGTCGGCGTATTCAACTGACTCGTCGCTTTTCCGACGACATCGCCCGCGCCCTGGGTGGAGATCGAATTGCCGACGCCGCCAAGGGCAGATCCGACTTGCCCCGACAAGGCGCCACCTGCGCCAGCGCGACCGCCGGTACCGTTGGTGAGGATTCGCCCCTGGCCGTCGCCGCGTGTAGTGATGGCCGACGTTGCCGCGGTCGCACTGGAAACGATGCCGGTGGCGACGTTTGCATTTGCGCGACCGCGACCGCTCACCTGGCCGTGGGCATCGTCTGCGATGCGGACCACGCGACGGGCAGGCTGCAGATCATCGAGCGGGTTGAAGCTGCCGCCCGTTGCGCTGCTCACGCTGCCGCCGATACTGCCGCCGAGACCGCCGCCGATGTTGCCGGTCGCCGGGCCAAGGCTGCCCGTCACTGCGCCGCCCACGCTGCCGACAGCGCCACCGACAGCACCGCCGCCGAGCAATTGCGCATGCGCGGGTGCATTCACTGCCGCCGAGGCGAGCAGCATCATGGAAATCAGCAGGGATTTGTTGTTCATCGCTTTCTCCTCTTCTCGCCACAGACAATCTGCAGCTGTCATGGAGGAATACGAGCGGGCATTGCGATTTATTCCCGAAGCAACGAACGAAGACAGCGATGGTTCATTTTTTTCCGGTGGGCGCATGCGCCCAGCGCAACTCGTTGCCGACGATTCCTTTTCCATAGATATCGTCTTGCCCCGGTGCTCCGGCATCAATAACCGTAGCGGACAATTGCGCGAGAGCAGAGGCCGCCTGTTGCACTGCTGGACGCGGCAGGTCGCGGGCAAGCAGGCGCGCAACCAGCGGCGATGCGAAGGACGTTCCGCGTACCCGCATCCAGCCTCCCTTGCTGTCGGCTGCGACCATGTCCGCGCCCGGCGCCGCGAAATCCACCTGTGGCCCGCGACCCGATTCGGGAATCACATGATCCCGGGCGTTGACGGCAGACACGCCGACCACGCCGGGATACGTCGCCGGGTACAGGGGCGGTGCGGCGGGTCCGTCGTTGCCCACAGCGGCGACGAGGATATGACCTCGACGCGTGAGTTCGCCGATCGCACGCTCCAGCAGGACATTCGCCGGACCAACGAGACTGATGTTGATCACGCCGACCTGTTCTTTCGCCAGCCATGCCATCGCGGCGACGATGTCGACCACGGCGCCGCCGGTCGCACGACCGCAATACACGTCCGCCGCGTACAGACTGTTGCCTGCGGACCTTCCGTCGCTGCCGACGAGAAGGGAAGCGACTGCAGTGCCGTGTTCGGCGGCGATCACCGCGCCATCGCAGCCCCAGCTATGCAAGTCGATGCCGGCAAGCGCCGGGTGCTTGCGGTCGACGCCACTGTCGATCAGGCCGACGCGGATCGACGCCAACTGTCCGCCCGCCGCTGGCAATGTCGATGTCGCGCCAACGACGCTGCCTGAGCCTAGATAGAGATGGTTGAATTCGTAGTCGCCGACGGGGTCGATCCGGCGCAGCATTTTCAGCGCCTTGCGTGTGCCCATTCCGGATGGCGCACGCAGGACCAGCAGGCGCATCGACAAGGCATCCAGATCTTTTTCCGAGGTCACGCTGAATCCCGCCGCCAATGCCGCGTCGATTGCAGCGGAGGCGGGTTCGATCGCGATGATCTCGCTGCGCACGACAGGCGCGCCGTCGGCATCCGTGTCGATGACGTCACGGTGTTGGCGCAGCAGCGATTGGATCTGCAAAGCGCGGACCTGCGTCAGTGCCCCGACGGTGCCGCCGATGGCTCGCGTCGCGTTTCCGGGGATGTCCGTGACGCCAGCCGGAGTCGCCGGCAGCGAAGGCAATGACGGCAGCGATGGCAACGCCACCTGTGCAAACGATGGCGGCGTCGCCAAGCCGAGCGCGGAAAGGAACATCAGCCCCAGCGTCATCGTCCGCGTACGCATCGATCGTTCTCCGTGCCCATGCCGGCAAGCTGGTTTGCGGGGATGGTACATTTGAATTTCTGAATCGGCCCGCAGCCGCCCCGCCGCGAATCGATCAGCGGATGGAAGAAATCAACCAGCCCGAACGTAGGGATGGGTAATGGCCGAAAATTCGACGACAACCGTGCGAGATGGCTTGGGCGAATTGCTGCCGCGATTGCGCCGGTTCGCCCGCACCTTGGCAGGCAGCGCCCATGACGCCGACGATCTGACCCAGATCGCGCTGGAGCGGGCGTTGGCGCGCGCGGAGCAGTGGCGACCCGGAGAGCGGCTGGATTCCTGGGTTTTCGGCATCGTGCGCAACGCCTGGATCGACGAGCAGCGCAGTCGTCAACGCGGTCGCGCGCTTTTCACTTCGGAGGAAGACGGCTTGAATGTCGGGCAATCACCGATGGAGGGGCAATTGATCAGGATGTCGGTACAAACGGCGATGGCGCGTCTGCCGGAAGAGCAGCGATTGGCGGTGGCTTTGGTTCTTGTCGAAGGTCTTCCCTACAAGGAGGCGGCGAACATCATGGCGGTGCCGATCGGCACGCTGACCAGCCGGCTCGCGCGCGGCAGGGAAGCATTGCAGGTTTTACTGGGCGATGGAGAGGCGATGCAGCGATGAAAATTTCCGAAGAAATGCTGATGGCCTATGCCGACGGTCAGCTGTCCGGGACAGACCATGATGCCGTCGAAGCGGCCATGCGCACGGATCCGGAAGTGGCGGCCGCCGTGGCGCGACAGCAGCGATTGCGTGCGCGGCTTGCCGAAGTATTCGATCCGGTGCTGTCCGAGCCTGTTCCCGATCGTCTCAGCGCCCTGCTGCATGCCGAGCCATCGATACGCGACGACGTGATCGACCTCGATGCGGCCCGCAGTCGTCGCGCAGTTGCACCGACCCGCCTGCGCTCATGGCAGTGGCCTGCGGCGATGGCGGCATCGCTGGTCCTCGGCGTGCTGCTGTCGCAGGCATGGCTCTCGCGGACGGAACCCGCCCTGGTCATGGGTGCAGATGGTGCGTTGCTGGCGCGTGGCGAGCTTGCCGACGGGCTCGACCGTCAGCTCGCGAGCGCACCCACAACGGGATCCATCGTGACGGTTGGCTTGAGTTTTCGTTCGAAGTCGAACGGAATCTGTCGCACCTTCGTATTGCATCGTTCCGCTGATGTCGCCGGCCTGGCCTGTCGCACCAATGCAGGCTGGTCGTTGCCAGTGGTGGCGGCGATGGCGAAAGCCCACGGCGACGGCATGCAACCGGCCGCGAGCGATATGCCGGCGGCGGTCCTCGCCGAAGTCGATGCGCGCATTGAAGGCGATCCGCTGGATGCGCAGACCGAGCGCAGCGCCCGCGATTCCGGCTGGCATTGATTCATTCGCGCGGCGCCCTTGTTTCCGCGCGGGATCACGGCTCGTTTTTGGGAGCGGATGGTCGTTCCGCGGTTTCCAGATGCGTCAGGTACAGGCGCAGATCGAATTCGAGCTGGTGATAATCCGGCGCCATGTGCGTGCATAGCTGGTAGAAGGCCTTGTTGTGCTCGGCTTGTTTCAGATGCGCGAGCTCGTGCACGACGATCATCTTGAGAAACTCGGCGGGCGCATCGCGGAACACGCTGGCGATGCGGATCTCGCGGCTGGCCTTGAGCTTGTGCCCCTGCACGCGCGAGACCGCGGTGTGGGTGCCCAGCGCGTTGCGCACGACATGCAGTTGGTTGTCGTAGATCACTTTGTCCAGTGGCGCGGCGCTGCGCAGCCAGCGGTTTTTCATCTCGACGACATAGACGAACAGGGCCTTGTCGTTGCGCACCTCGTTGGCCTGCGCGTATTTCTTGTGCAGATGCTCGCCGAGTCGGCCGCTCGCGATCAGTTCGCGTACCTGTGCCTGCACGGGCTCGCTGTAGGCATTGAGGTATTTCAGAGGCGTCATGGCAGGCTTTCTTGTCGAGGATCCGGGCCGATCGTCGCGCGATTCACGGCTGCGCCGAGTAATATCCTACGCGTCCCGCCCGTACCGGCACGAGGAATGGTTTCGCGGCTATGACTTCGCAGCAGGCCCCTGATCCGATGCCGCGCCCGCCGGCCGAGCCCGATCCGTCCGAATGCTGCGGCAGCGGCTGCGTGCGCTGCATCTTCGATCTGCATGACGATGCGCTGCTGCGTTACCGGCAGTCGTTGGCGGAATGGATATTGCGGCATCCCGAAGCTGCCGCGCAGACCGAGGTTGGTCGGCATTGATCGCGATCGAATAATCTTCACAAATCGGCGGTTCCGGTGATGATCTTGCTTCCGCACTGAAAAGCGCAAATCAAACCTTCACGTCGTCGATTCGGTGCTGTGATCCGGTGCCGCGACGGTTTTCAGCAGATAGGCTTTCATCGCGCCGCGGCCCTTGATGTTGAGTTCGCCGCGCGCTTCGTAGTCGAAAGCGTGGCGGGTGCGCAGGTAGGTCGCTTCGCTTACCTGGATCTGGCCGGACACGCCGGTCGATTCCATGCGGCTGGCAAGGTTCACGGTGTCGCCCCAGAGATCGTAGATGAACTTCTGCCGGCCGATCACGCCGGCGACGCAGGGGCCGGTGTGGATGCCGATGCGTACATCGAGTTCGAAGCCGGCGAGGCCGTCACGGATGGTCTGCAACGCTTCGCGCATCCCCAGCGCCATGCGCAGCATGCGCTCCGGGTGATCGTCGACTTCGTTGGGCACGCCGCAGGCAGCCATGTAGGCATCGCCGATGGTCTTGATCTTTTCCACGCCGCAGCGTTCGGCGACATCGTCGAAAGCCGAGAACACCTGGTTGAGGATCTTGACCACGCTGCGCGGCGACACCGAGGCGGAAAACTCGGTGAAGCCGGCGAGGTCGGCGAACAGGATGGTCACGTCGGAGTAGCCATCGGCAATCGACAGCGCGCCATCTTTCAGTCGTTCGGCGATCGGGTCGGGGAGGATCTGGTGCAGCAGGTCATCGGCGCGGCGCTTCTGTACCTCGATTGCCTGTTTCTGGCTTTCGATGACCGCTTCCGATGCGTAATGCTGCAATACCAGGCGCTCGTTCTCGCGGCAGCTCATGCCGCAGACGACCGTGGCCGAGATCAGGAAGAAGTTGTTGCTGATGGCGATCGGCAGCGGTGTTGCATGATGGAACAGCGACAGGTTGTATCCGCACAGGATCACGATCGCCAGCGCCATTGCGTAGCGAAACCGGATCGGCAGGAACACGAACAGGAAGGCGACGACGAGGATCAGACCGGCGTAATAGGTTTCGCCGTGCGCCAGTCCGCTGACCAGATGATTGAGCCAGATGATGCCGAACCCGGCCAGCAGCACGCCGAGCAACAGGATCGGCTGTGAGTACCGCACGTAGAAGTTTCCGAGAAAAACCACGGCGACGATCGTCGCGATCAGGTAGGCGACGACGATCATGCGCGTCGGCTGCATGCCGGCTGCGGCAGCCGGGAAGATGTACCAGTCCAGGATGCCGAAGCTGACGTAGAGGAAGGCCGCCAACGCCATCGCGAAAATCGTGCTCGCCCTGCGCTCGATGACGATCCGGGTCCAGGGCTCCATGGGTCTCCACCTCGCGACAGGACAGGGCGATGTCGGCGATCCGGCAGCATCGTTTCGATGCGTTCGATCCGCAACACAGGCACGCAGGACTCTTCCCGGTCGACTCTGCCCCGATTCCGTGGAAAATGCCACTATCGGAAGCTTGCGCAGGCGATGCGAGGATCGCGGTATCGATGCGCCGATCCGTTGCTTCGCAAATCTGTACCCGTCCTGGAGAAAATCCGTGAGCCATGATCGCAACCCGCAGGCCGAGCAGATGGGCGACGAATCGATGGTGCGCAACCTCGCGCACCAGGCCGAGGCGATCTGGCCGCAGGAACAACACCTGTTCGATCGCTATGGATTGTCCGGCGAGCTGCGCATTCTCGATCTCGGCTGCGGCACGGGCGAAATCACCCGACGACTCGCCGCGCGCTATCCGCAGGCGCAGTTGCTGGGCATCGACATCCTCGAATCCAATCTGGTGTTCGCGCGTCGCGACAGCCGCGACCTCGGCGCGCGCGTCGACTATCAGCAGGGCGATGCGTTCGCGTTGAATTGCACGAGCGCTAGGTTCGATCTGGTGGTGTGCCGGCACATGTCGCAGGCGGTGCCGGACTTTCCGCAGGTGTTGGCCGAGATCAGCCGCGTGCTCAAGCCTGGCGGCTGGCTGCACCTGCTGTCCGAGGATTACGGCATGCTGCATATGCCGGTTGGGAAACACGACCCGGATCGTTTCTGGAACGAGAATGCCGTCGCCTTCCTGCAAGGCATCCATTGCGATGGTCGCATCGGCCGGCATTCGCCCGCCTTGCTCAGCGCTGCCGGCTATCACGATATCGCGATGGATTACGTCATCGTCGATACCTTGCGCGTGCCGCGGCCGACCTTCGCCGGCATCCTCAAGGCTTGGCGCGATGGTTACGTGCCGGCATTGGCGGGTGCATCGGGGCGCAGCGAGGCGCAGGTGCGCGCGGATTTCGACACGATGATCACGGCGATCGAAACGCCGCCGCAGTACGCGGTCTGGCATGTGCCGGTGGTTTCGGGGCGTCGTCCTTGAGTGCGCCGGGACCCGCGATCCGACGCGCGTTGCCGGCGCGTGCCGCCGAGGCCTGATCCGCGCAGGCGACCCGTTGTAGGATGCATCTGGGGCAGGCCACCGGGTCTGCGGGGGAAGCGCCGATGTCGATCTGCATGCTTGCGATGACGAATCGTCGGGACCTTGCCGACGGTGACGATGGCAGGGTCACGGCATCGACCGCGATGCCTGCGCAGGGCTGAGGGCAGGGCATCCGCGAATGGCGATCACCTATTCACCGCTGCGTTTCCTGGGTCGACGGCTCGCGCAATTCCTTGCGAAGCCGCGCGACAGCCAGGCGCATCTGCCGACCAGTTCGCCGGCACGCATCGCCTCGGTGCTGCGCAAAGGTGACGTGGTGCTGGTCGAAGGCACCAGCCGTTTCGCCAGTGCGATCAAATACCTCACGCAATCGACCTGGTCACACGGTGCCCTCTATATCGGCGACCACCTCGGCCCGCCCAAGGATGGAGAAGAGCCGCGCCTGCTCTGCGACGTCGACATCAACGACGGTGTGCGCGTGATTCCGCTCAGCGAATTTTCCAACCTGCATACGCGCATCTGCCGGCCGGTGGGATTGAGCGACAAGGAAATCGACGCGCTCTGCGAATTCATGGTCTCGCGCGTCGGTTTCAGCTACGACCTGAAGAATGTTTTCGATCTCGCGCGCTATTTCATCCGCATGCCGCCGGTGCCGGGCTCGATGAAACGCAAGATGATCCAGTTCGGCAGCGGCGAGCCGACGCGCGCGATCTGCTCGACCCTGCTCGCGCAGGCATTCGAATCGATCCACTATCCGATCCTGCCAGAGATCGAACTGATCGAGCCGGGCACGCCAGGCGGCAAACAGGCGCGCGCCGAGATACTGCATATCCGTCACTACAGCCTGTATGCGCCGCGCGATTTCGATACCTCGCCGTTCTTCCGCATCGTCAAGCCGCGCCTGGAACTGGGCTTCGATTTCCGCAGCCTGGTCTGGAGCAACGACGAGATGCCGGACGATCCGCCGCGGGAATAAGGCGGGAAAACGATAGGCTGCTGCGTTTCAGTGTTCCTTGAAGAAGCGCACGATCAGCGCTGGTACTTCTTTCGGAAACTGGTGGCCACCCGGATGGATCAACGACACGTAGGGCGTGCCGGAGCGTGACCGGTACTGCGTGCCGACGACGGTGCCGGCGCTCGCCCACGGTTCGCCGCTCGCTTCGCAGCCATTGAGTTCGCGTTCCTTGCTCATGCTGCGATCCTGCCAGGCGTAGCGCACCAGCGGATCGTTTTCGCCGGCGACATGCAGCGCGGGCTTTGGCTTCAGATCGGGCAGGGCACTCGCGGCGACGGCGGAGGAAGGCGCGACGGCGGCGAAGACATCGCCGCGATAAGCCCACAACAGGTAAGTGAAGCCGCCGCCGTTCGAATGCCCGGTCGCGTAGACGCGGCGGGTATCGACCTTGAAATCCTTTTGTAGCGACGCGAAGACCGCATCGAAGAATTTCAGGTCGCGGTCGCCCTGGTCGCCGCGTCGCGCCTGCCAGCCGGCACGTTCGCCAGCGTGGTCGGTCAATGCGCCGGGCGTGGGCAGGCCTTGCATGTAGACGACGATCGCCTCGGGCCAGAGTTCGTGGATGGCGAAACTGCGCGCGCCATTGGCCATGCTGCCGCCATGACCGTGAAAGACGAAGACCACCGGCGTGGCGCTGCGGGTCGCGTTCGCTGGCACGTGGATCAATGCCTGACGCGTGACGCCATCGACGTTCCAGTCGCGCTCGCTGAGCGAATTGTCCGCGGCGGCGATGCCAGTGCCGAACAGGAAAAGAATCAGGGCGAGAAACAGGCGCATGCAGGGCTCCGGCAATGGGTTCAATTTCGTCAACGCAGCGATGCTGCCAAGGTTGACGCGCCCCGGCAAAACCCGCCGCTAGAACTTGTCGTGCAGCGGCAGGTAGCGCCATTCGCCGACCGGCAATTTCGCCAGCGGCACGCGACCCAGGCGAATGCGTTTGATCGCCATGACCTCCAGGCCGACTTCCGCACACATGTGCCGGATCTGTCCGGGCTGCGGGCTCTTGAGCGCAAAGCGCAGGCGGTTTTCGTTTTGCCAGCTGACCTTGATCGGCGGCAGGTTGCGGCCGTTGAAGCTCAGGCCATGACAAAGCCGCGGCAGGCCGTACGGCGCGATCTCGCCGGAAACCTCGACGATGAGTTCTTCCTCGATGCGGTCGCCGTCCTCGCGCAGGCGCCGAAGCAGGCGCGGGTCCTGACTGAAAACAACCAGCCCACTGGCCGCGGTATCGAGCGGAAACAGCGGGCTCAGGTGTTTCAGATGGCGCCTGAGAAAGCGTCGGCCGAACTGGAAATCCGCGGACCAATTCCGTGCGGTGAGCAGTTGTATGGCTGAGTCCTTCGATGTTCTGGGATCAACTCCCATCGAAGCGCGGGAATCAAGTCTCCTCGATATGCCGGAATCGCCTCCCATCGAAGTGCTGGAACCACTCCCCATCGACGTACTGAATTCAACGCCCGCCGGCTTGTGCAGGAGAATCGTCGCCGGCTCGCTGGCTTCGAGCGTCGCCTGCGCATCGATCTCGACCTTCTGGTCGTGGATCTGGAATTGCGTTTCTTCGATCACCACGCCGTCGACGCTCACCCAGCCGTCTTCGATGTATTGCTCGGCTTCGGCGCGCGAACAGCCGATCAGTTCGGCGACGCGCTTGGCCAGGCGGACAGGTTCGGTCATCGGAAAGGCCATGGATGCGATGACGGCATTGTAAGCTCGCGGCATCGGCAAACCGCCAACGGATGACGTGATGCCCCAGCTCGCTGCCAACGGCCTGCAACTGGAAGTCGAAACCCTGGGCGATCGCGCGCATCCGGCGGTGTTGCTGATCATGGGTTTGGGCATGCAATTGATCGCCTGGCCCGAGTCGCTATGCCAGGAGCTGGTCGCTGCCGGCTTCTTCGTGATCCGTTTCGACAATCGCGATATCGGTCTTTCCGAGAAGATCGAATCGGCGCGCCGGGTGAATCTCGCCACGGCGGCGCTGCGTTATTTTCTGCGCCTGCCGGTATCGGCGCCGTACCGCATCGAAACCATGGCCGACGATGCCATCGGCGTGCTCGATGCGCTGGGCATCGACAAGGCGCATATCGTCGGCGTGTCGCTGGGCGGGATGATTGCGCAGAGTCTGGTCGCGGAACATCCGCAGCGCTGCCTGAGCCTGAGCTCGATCATGTCGGCCAGCGGCGATCGGCGTATGCCGACCGCCAGTCTGCGCATCAGTCGCCTGCTGATGGCGAGACCGGCGCGCAACGCGAAATTCGAGGTGTTGGTCGAACATTTCGTGCGCCTGTTCACCGCGATCGGCAGTCCGGCGTTTCCAACGCCGCCGGCGTTGATGCGCGAACGTATGCGCGCCAATCTGCAGCGCAGCTACTATCCGGCAGGAACTGCGCGGCAGCTGTTGGCGATCGTTGCGTCCGGCGATAGATCGGCAGCGCTGCGGAGAATCCGCCGGCCAACGCTGGTCGTGCATGGCGATGCCGATCCGCTGGTGCCGGTCGCGAATGGCGTCGACTGCGCACGGAAAATTCCCGGCGCGAGCTTGCGGATCATTCCCGGCATGGGCCACGATCTCGCGTCCGGCCTGCTGCCGATCCTTGGCGACGCATTGCGTACGCACCTGCATGCCAACAATCCGAATTGATGGAGTCATCGATGTTGATAGCAATCACCCGCGAACTCAGCCCCGGCATGGAACATTGCGAGTTGTCGTTCGTGCCGCGCGAGGCCATCGACATGGAACTTGCGTATCGCCAGCACCGGCAATATCAACAGGTCTTGGCCGATCTGGGCTGCGAAGTGATTTCGCTGCCGCCGGAAGCGACGATGCCGGATGCGGTGTTCGTCGAGGACGTGGCGCTGGTATTCGACGAAGTCGCGGTGATGACGCGCCCCGGTGCGGAATCGCGGCGTGCCGAGGGTGCGTCGGTCGCGGCGGTGTTGAAGCCGTATCGAAAGATTGTCGCCATCCAGGCCCCCGGCACGCTCGATGGCGGCGATGTGTTGCGCATTGGCCGGACGGTCTATGTCGGCGCGTCCGCACGCAGCAATCCCGCTGGCATCGAACAATTGCGTGCGCTGCTTACCGGCCACGGTTATCGCGTGCAAGCGGTGGCGATCCGCGGCTGCCTGCACCTGAAGTCCTCGGTGACGGCGCTGACCGATGACACCGTGCTGGTGCAGCCCGAATGGGTCGATCCTTCGGTATTCGCGGATTTCAAGATCATCGAAGTCGACCCCGACGAGCCGCATGCCGCGAATGCCTTGCGCGCAGGCAGCGGCATCCTGTATCCGTCCTGCTTCCCGAAAACGCAGGCGCGACTCGCGGCCGCAGGCATTGTCGTCAGCACGGTCGATGTCTCGGAGCTGCAGAAAGCGGAGGGCGCGGTGACCTGTTGCAGCCTGGTGTTCGCGGCGTAACGTGTTGCCCGCTTGCGAAGCAACATGTGCGAAACACACCTCCATCACACTCCGTTGCAGCCACGAGGCTAGTCTCGTCGCCGCCAGCGGTCGATCATTCCCCTCCCTCGCAACCGAGTCACGGAGATCCTCATGAAACTCTTCTACAGCCCCGGCGCCTGCTCCCTGTCCCCGCACATCGCGCTGCGCGAAGCCGGTCTCGATTTCGAGCTGGTCAAGGTCGATCTGAAAACCAAGACCACCGAGCACGGCGCGGACTTCACCCAGATCAATCCCTACGGCTACGTACCGGCCTTGCAGCTGGACAATGGCGAGGTGCTGCTGGAAGGTCCGGCGATCGTGCAATACATCGCCGATCAGGTCGCAGGAAACCAGCTGGCGCCGATGAATGGCACGATCGAGCGCTATCGCGTGCAGTCCGCGCTCACCTTCATCAATTCCGAGCTACACAAGACCATCGGCAGCTTGTTCAATCCAACGCTCACCGATGCGGTGCGGCAGGCGACGGTCGAAAAAATCGACACGCGCCTGAAGCAGCTGTCGGCGCAGATGGATGGCAAGGACTGGATTGCCAACGGCCGTTTCAGCGTCGCCGATCCCTATCTGTTCGTCGTGTTGGGCTGGCTGAAGCACTTCAAGATCGACGTCGGCCAGTGGCCCGTGCTCAAGGCCCACGCCGATCGTCTCGCGGCGCGTCCCGCGGTGCAGGCAGCGCTGCAGGCCGAAGGCCTCGCCTGATTTTTTTCGCAGAAGCGCTCACGAGCGCGACAGACGTCGCCGCAATTCATCCGCGGCGACGCTTTGATTCAATGCATCGATCCGCCGCCCGCGCCTACGCTTTCGTGCGGATCCGCGCCATCGCCTCGGCCATTTCCACGATCGCGAGCATCTCGCGGTAGTCGAGCTGGCGCAGCGCCATCAGGGCGCGTTCCTCGAGTTCGTCCTGCGCGAAAAATTGCAGCAGCAGTGCCGGCGTGCTGTCGTCCTCGTCGCCTTCCAGGCGCAACTTCATCCGACCGCGGCCGGTCGCCAACCACTCGAAATTGATCGATGTCGCCAACGCGATTTTCGACAGGTTTTCCGTGGTCGGACGCGAGCCATCGATGCGCTCCCATTGCGCGACGGCGCTGCGCTGCACGCCGACGATGGCGGCGAGATCGGCTTGGGAAAGATCTGCCGCACGGCGGGCCTGACGGATGCGGTTGGTGAGTGGTTTCATGGTTCGCGACGAGCAGTTGATGCGCAGCATCGATATCGAGGTGTGACAAGAGAATAGGTATAGCGATGATCATCGGCGATGGCAAATGATTCCGGCTGGCGATGCCGCAGATCGTCGCGATGGATGTCTTCCGCGAGATGCGCTCCGGCGCTGCCGGCGAAAGGGCGCACGCCCGGGCCAGTTGAAAGGCGAGGCGCCCGTCCATCGGTGTTTCAAGAGGCGTATGGCTTAGCTGGAGCGCTCCATGGCGCTGGCCAAGAATTGACCAGTAACTGATCAAAAAACAGCCAAGACTTGACCAAAGTGCCGACCAGAGGTTATTTCTTCGTTAACCGAGATCGTCTTGCACCCCGGCCGCGACGGGCTGAGGTGGCGATCGATTCCGGGCGAGACAGCCGGGGGTTGGTCCCGGGCCTTCTTCGCCACACTTCGTCGACCATTTTCTCCAAGAGGCTACAACCCCATGAAGCTATCGACTCTCGCCACCGGCCTCGGCCTGTGCCTGCTTGCTCCTGCGGCCTTCGCCGCCAGCCCGACGTTCTATACGAACATCGAATTCGGCACTGCGCAGGCCAGCGGCGGCGCATACACCTACGAATTCCAGGCGATTTCGCCGAGCAACTTCCCGGCATATCCGGCGGCGGAATTCGATTCCGGACGGAATCGTGCCCTGCATATCGGCGCGCATTTCTCCAATCCGTTCTTCATCGAGCTCGGCGTTACCCATGCCGAACTCGAAACCACGCAACCGACCATCCTCGGTGCTGCCAGCGCGCCCTGTCCGGTTATTGGCGACGGCCTCGCGCCCGTCTGCAGCCTGCGCAATGAGTATTCCTCGAAGTACCACACCAGCAATGTCGACCTGGTCGGCGGTTGGGACTTCAAGCTGGGCACGAGCTCGACGCTGACGCCCTACCTGGGTGCGCGTCGCATCAAGTTCAGCGATGCCCGCGTCAGTCAGGATGCTTTGTCCGCACCGTTCACCGAATACGTCGCCAATGTCACCCGTTTCGATCACATCGGTTGGGTCGCGGGCGTGCGCTACCAGTTCGAATTCGCGCAGAGCTGGTACGTGAATGCCGAAGCGCAGCAGGCGCATGCCAGCGGTGATCGTTCGCGCAAGATCGACTATGAAGTTCCGGGTGGGATTCCGGTTTCCCAGTATCACGGCATCCGTCCGGACGACAGCGTCGGCGTGACCGATCGCATGTTCCGCGTGTCGCTCGGCAAGCGCTTCATCCTCGGCGGCAAGAAGGCGACGGTGAGCCTGGGCTACCAGGACGTGCGCCAGGGCGGGCTGGACACCACCCACATCACCCAGATCACCACCGGCACGTCGGTTGGTCCGACGGTAGGCGCGGTGTACGTGCCGAACTACGCGGCGCTCGGCGACCGCAACGCCAACGTGTCGATGCGCGGTTTCTTCCTGAACCTCGGCATCAATCAGTAATCAACGCGCGGTTTTGCAGATCAAGAAGGGCGGGGATTTCCCCGCCCTTTTTTTGTCCGCTTTTTGGCCAGGGATATATGCCAAGCGCACAGCGCGGGCCAGGTTTCGTCTGCGAGGTTGACCGGAATTCGCCGGCACGCCCGTGTTCCCTGGCTCGGAGGTTTCGCCGATGACATCGACAACGCTGGTCAAAAGATGCCCAAAAGTTGACCAAAGTGTGCGATAGGGGTTATTTATTCGTTAACCGGGGGCGGGGCTCATTTCAATTTTCGTCGGTAACCGCTGCGATTGTTTCCCAGCGGGACAACTGAATGCCATATCGGGCGTCCATCGCCTTTGTTCGCTGATCACTTTCTCCAAGAGGCTAAAACCCATGAAGCTATCGACTCTCGCTACCGGCCTCGGCCTGTGCCTGCTTGCTCCCGCCGCTTTCGCCGCTACCCCTTCGTTCTACGCCAATATCGAATTCGGCAGCGTCAGCGCGAGCGGTGGCGACTACACCTATGAATTCGTGGCGGCTCCGCCGAACTTCAGTACCGCCTATCCTGCGGCGAAATTCGATTCCGGCCGCAACAGCAACCTGCATATCGGCGCGCATTTCTCCAATCCGCTTTTCATCGAACTCGGCGTGGCCCATGCCGAACTCGAAACCAGTCAGCCGACCATTCTTGGCGGCACCGGTGCTACTCCCTGTCCGTTCGCCGGCGACAGCATTTTGGCTTCTTGCAGCCTTCGCAACGATTTTTCCTCCCGGTACCGCACGAGCAATGTCGACCTGATTGCCGGCTGGGATTTCAAGCCGACCGCGAGCTCGACGCTTTCTCCCTACCTCGGTGTCCGCCGCATCAAGTTCAGTGACACCCGCATCGGTCAGGACACCCTCGGCGCGGGTTTCGTCGCGTACAACGCGAACGTGACAAAATTCAATCACTATGGTTGGGTGGCCGGCGTTCGTTACCAGTTCGAATTCGCACAGACCTGGTACGTGAATGCCGAAGCGCAGCAGGCGCACGCCAGTGGCGACCGTTCGCGCAAGCTCACCTATGAGATTCCGACCTTCGTCCCGGTCAGCCTGCTTTCCGGCATCCGCCCTGACGATAGCGTCGGTGTGACCGATCGCATGCTGCGTGTCTCGATCGGCAAACATTTCATCCTTGGCGGCAGGAAGGCGACGGTCAGCCTCGGCTACCAGGACGTGCGTCAGGGCGGACTGGACACCACGCACATCCCGCAGATTTCCGCTGGTGGCGCATCCTCGTTTCCAAGCACGGGCGCGACCTTTGTGCCCAACTACGCCAGTTACGGCGATCGAAATGAAAAGGTGTCAATGCGCGGTTTCTTCCTGAACCTCGGCATCAATCAATAATCGAAGCACGGTTTGCAAGAAGAAGGGCGGGGATTTCCCCGCCCTTTTTCTTGCCCGCTTTTCCCCAAATGTGGCGCGCGCTCCGCGCACGAACCCACGCCTGCAGCGGCTGATTTCCCCACGGTCCGGCGCCCTGGTCTAAACTGGGCCCCTCGCAGGGAGCACCCCATGAGCCAGGCCTATCGATTGCTGCGTGAGGGGATGCCGGATCCGCAGGGTCGCGGCGCTGGGCAGTTCCATGCCGATGCCCGCAAGGTCCGCAGTTGGGTCGCGGCGCTGCCGCGGGCCAATGCCCAGGCCGCGCAGCAGGAGTTGCAGCAGGCGCTGGAAAACCTCGCCGCGCAGCGTCTCGATGGCGGTCAGCGACTCGCGGCGATGGAAGAGTTGCGTAGCGCGGTGTTCGAATCGATCGGCCTGCTGCAGCAGCAATACGCCGGTAGCCCCTTGCCGCTGCCGCCGGCCAAGGCGCAGGCCGCCTACCAGGCCGAGGCCTTTCATCTCGCGCTCGCGCATGGTTATCGAAAAGCGGCGGTCGAAATCTGCGCGCCGGCCGGAAATATCCCGATGCTGCGCGGCGGCTCGGTCAGCCAGGCGCTGGAACGTGCGGCCTGGCATTACAGCCGTGCTCTGTCCGTCGCTTGGCGCATCTATCGCGCGCCGGACGCCGGCATCTGGCAGGGTCTGCATCGCGTGCACAGTTATGCCGTCGAAATGAAACTCGAGGGTAAGTCGGTCGAGGACAAGATCGCCGGCGCGCCGGTCGAAATCCGCACGCTGTACGTGCAGACGCTGTTGATGGCGGTGACCAATCCGCTCGCTTTCAGCCAGGCCGAGCAGGACAGCCTGTGGCAGATCGCCAAGAGTTACGCGCCGCGCACTTCCTTGCTGCGCCAGCCACCGGAAGAAAACGCGCCGGTGGTGCCCGAAGATGCCGATCGCGGTCCCGGTCCCGGGGCTGCTGGCGAGAGTCATGCGCAGTGGTTGGACATGCGCGTTTTCAGCAATGAAGTCGATGGCGCGTTGGCGCGGCAGCAGGATGGCTTCGGCGAAATGGTGCCGGCGCGCGGCATGGGCATCCGCGTCAGCGCCGAAATGCTGCAGCGACTCAAGCGCGCCTTCGGTCTCGCAGCGGCGCGCAGCCACAAGCGATTGGGCGCGGGTCATGAACTGCGCACGGTGGTCGGTTTGACCAGCCTGCATTTCCATCTTGCCGGCATGCGCGATTTCGATACCTTCATGCGCCAGACCACGCAGCAGGTGGTGCACGTGGTCGATCGCGCCGACTGGGCCAACACAACTACCGATCTCGCGCGTGCACCGGTGTACAGCGCGACCGCGCTCGACCAGAGTCTCGGCGGCTATCGCATGGCCTGGGACAACGCCGACCAGATCCGTGCGCGCGTCGGCGAATTGGTTGGCCTGACGCTGGCCGAGGGCGAGGATGATCCGGAGTGGATGGTCGGCGTCGTGCGCTGGCTTCGCTACGAAGCCAATGGCGGTTTGTCGGCCGGCGTCGAATTGCTGTCGCGGCGTGCATCGGCGGTCGGCCTGCGCCTGCATGAGCGCGACGGCTCGTCGCGCACGCCGCTGCGCGCGGTCGAACTCGAGGCGATCGATGGCAGCGACGAGCGTGCTTTCGTCGCCGCCACCGTGCTCGATGCGATGGCCACGCGTGTCGAAGTGATCCGCAAGAACGATGACTATGCTTACGAGGTGCGTGCCTTGAATGAAGAACTTCTGGCTGGCGTGGACGTGATGATGAATGCCGGCGATTACTCCGTGCTGCGGGCATTGCGTGGCGATCTCGTCAGTGCGAGCGAAGCCGAGGCGGAAACCGGCGACGGAGCGATGGCATGACCGAAGCGGTGACCCAGCCGCGGCGGCACGCCGGGCAGGTGGCGATAGGCAAGGTGAAAGTCGGTGGCGATGCCCCGATCGTCGTGCAATCGATGACCAATACCGATACCGCGGATGTCGCGGCGACCGTCAAGCAGGTTGCGGACCTGTGGCGGGCTGGTTCGGAAATGGTGCGTGTTACCGTCAACAATCCGGAATCGGCCGCGGCAGTCCCGCGCATCGTCGACAAGCTGGCGATGATGGGTATCGAGGTGCCGATCATTGGCGACTTCCACTACAACGGTCACCAATTGCTGGCTGCGGAACCGGCCTGCGCGACCGCGCTGGCGAAGTACCGCATCAATCCCGGCAACGTCGGCTTCGGCAAGAAGCGCGACACGCAATTCGCCGCGATCATCGAGAAAGCGATCGAACACCACAAGCCGGTGCGTATCGGCGTGAACTGGGGTTCTCTGGACCAGTCGCTGGCGGCGCAGCTGATGGACGAAAATGCCCAGCGCGCGGAACCCTGGGACGCGGGCCGGGTGTTGCGCGAGGCGCTGGTGCGCTCGGCGATCGATTCGGCCGAGCGCGCGATCGAGATCGGTCTGCCGCGCGATCGCATCATTCTTTCCGCGAAAGTCAGCGGCGTGCAGGAACTCATCGCCGTCTATCGCGACATGGCGCGGCGCTGCGAATTCCCGCTGCATCTTGGTCTTACCGAAGCGGGCATGGGCAGCAAGGGAATCGTCGCTTCGACGGCAGCGCTGGCAGTGCTGTTGCAGGAAGGCATCGGCGACACCATCCGCATTTCGCTGACGCCCGAGCCGGGCGCGCCGCGCACGCAGGAAGTGATCGTCGCGCAGGAGTTGCTGCAGACCATCGGCCTGCGCGCGTTCACGCCGCTGGTCACCGCCTGCCCGGGCTGCGGGCGCACGACCTCGGAATTTTTCCAGGTGCTCGCGCAAACCGTGCAAGAACACGTGCGTGCGAAGATGCCGATGTGGAAGATCAGCAACCCAGGCGCGGAAAATCTCACGCTGGCGGTGATGGGCTGCGTGGTCAACGGCCCGGGCGAATCGCGCCACGCCAATATCGGCATTTCCCTGCCGGGTACCGGCGAAGCACCGGCGGCGCCGGTATTCGTCGATGGCGAAAAATCGGTGACCTTGCGCGGCGACAACATCGCGCAGGAATTCGTCGCGCTGATCGATGCCTACGTCGCCTCGCACTATGTCAGCCAGCGGGACTGAGCCGCCGGAAAAAGTGGCTGCCAATGTCCAGGCCGAAGCGCGTTTCGGCCTGGCGTTCTTCCGCAAGCATGGCTGGACGCTGGCCCTGCTGTTCGTCGGCGTGTTGCTGCCGCTCTGGGGATTTTCCGAACTCGCCGAAGACGTGCACGCGCAGGAACGTTTCCTGTTCGATGATCCGACTCTGCTCTGGCTGCACGCGCGCAACGGTCCGCATCTCGATCATTTCTTCGTGCTGATGTCGATGCTCGGTTATGGCTGGGGCGTGATTCCCGCCGATATCGCCATCGTGCTGTGGACAGCCTGGCGGCGACGCCTGCGCGAAGGCCTGTTCTTCGGCGTGGCGGTGATCGGTTCGGCTTTGCTCAATCTCGGTTTCAAGCAGTTGTTCAGTCGTCATCGCCCCGATCTCTGGGCGTCGATCGCGCCCGAAGACACTTTCAGTTTTCCCAGCGGCCACGCGATGGGTTCGATGACGCTGGCGCTGGCGGTGATCGTGCTGTGCTGGCCGACACGCTGGCGCTGGCTGGTGTTGTTGATCGCGTTGACGTTCGCCTTGCTGGTGGCGGTATCGCGCATCTACCTGGGTGTGCATTACCCGTCCGACATCCTCGCCGGCTGGAGCGCAGCCTGCGCTTGGGTGCTCGGCGTCTATCTGCTGGTATTTCGTTTGCGTGGCAATGCAGCGAATTGATCGCGGCGTTGCCGCCAGCGTTCAGTCGATGCTGTATTCGTAGTCGCTCAATCGCAGGTCCGGCGCGCGTTTGAAGCGGCCTTCGATGTTGGCGACCTTGCATGGTCCGGTCTTGCTCAGCGTCGCTTCCTTGCCGGTGAACAGCACGCGCACGTCGCAGACTTTCTGGTCGCCTTCGATGCGCGCGTTCAGCAGATCGCTGGTCGACCAGCCGTTGCGCTTCGGGTCGTCGCTGGAATCGAGCAGCGCGGCACTCGCCTTGATCCACACGCGCAGCGCCGGGCCGTCGGGCCGGGCGTAGAGCAACAGCTTGCTGCCGTCATCGCGGACATAGACGCCGCTGCTGCCGTAACTGGGGCCTTCGAGGACGGCGATGCGCTCGCGATAATTCTTGCGCAGGCAGGGCAGCAGCGGACCTTCGCAGAGTTTGTCGCCGATCTCATCGGTATCGAGTGTGGGATCCGCGGCGCGGCGAATCCCGGTCAGCCAGTCGCGCTGGTCCATGCGCACATAGTTCGCCGCGCTTCCCTGCCAGGCGCCAAGCGCATGCTTGTAGGCGACGGCCATCTGCTCGTCGAGGCGGGAAAGTTCGGGATCGGCGCAGATGTTCTTTTCGATCTTGCTCGCCGCCTTGCGGCAATCGAAGCTGGCGGCCTGCGCGGAGGCGGTCAGAGTCAGCAGAACGAACAACAGTGCGAAACGATGCATGGGCTGTCTCCGTACAGCGATTTCTAGGGTTCGACGCAGACGCGGTTGCGGCCTTCGCCCTTGGCGCGGTAAAGCGCGACATCGGCGGCGTGGATCAGGCTGGTGCGCTCGCGTCGGGATTCGGCGATCGCCGCCAGGCCGATGCTCACGGTCACGCGCCTGGCCTCGCCGTTGATCATGAAATCGGTGTTTTCCACGGCTTCGCGCAGGCGTTCGGAGAAGGCGAGGGCGGCATCGATATCGGACTCGGGCAGCATCACTGCGAACTCTTCACCGCCGATGCGTGCAGCGGTATCTTCGCCACGCACGAAGCTGGCGATCAGCCCGGAAATCTGCCGCAGCACGCCGTCGCCGGCGATATGGCCGTATTCGTCATTGATGGGTTTGAAGCGGTCGACATCGATGATGCACATCACCAGCGAACGACCATGCCGGACCGCGCGGGCGATTTCCTTGTCGACCAGATCGATGAAATGCCGCCGGTTGTACAACTCGGTCAGCGCGTCGTGGGTGGCGAGCTGATAGACCTCTTCGTGATAGCGCGCCTCGACGCTGGAGTGGCTGATGAACTTGAGCACGCTTTCGCCGAGAGTGATGTGGTCGCCGTCGGCGAGCTCGGTCTCGGTCTGCGGTTCGTCGTTGACGCGGGTGCGATTGGTCGCCTTCAGATCGCGCAGGTGATAGGTGTCGCCATCGCGCCAGATCTTGCAGTGTTCGCGCGACACGCTCTTGTTCGGGATGTGCAGGTCGGCTTCGGGCGAGCGGCCGATGACCACCGGCTTGTCCTCGATATCGGCGCGTTTTCCCAGGCTCTCGCCATGAATCACGATCACGCAGGCCGAACGCGGCCCATTGAGCAGGGGCGCGGCGACCGCAGTGAACTGGGTGGTGATCGGGTCTTGGTCGCGCTGGCTCATGGGGAGCGGTCGGGCCGGGTTGTCGCGATTGTAGCGGCAAGCCAAGGCTGGCGCGCTGCGTGTCTTCCATGCCCCCAGCGCGATGCCGTCTTGTTCTCCGCGCGTCTCATCGCTGCTGCGTCTCCGGATTGATTTCGCGGTCGGTGACGGTCGGGCGCTCGAGCTTGGATTCGCGATGGGCGATATAGACGTTGGAGCCGAAGATGATCGCCGCACCGACCAAGGTCCAGCGGTCGACCTTTTCGTCGAACAGGAAATAACCGAAACCGCCGACCACCAGTACCTGCAGGAAGCTGATCGGCGTGAGCATCGATGCGTCGCCGAGCTTGAGCGCGCGCGTCCAGCAAAGATGCGCGGTGGTGCCGAACAAACCCGAGAGCACGATCCACAGCCAGGTGATGCCAGTCGGCTGCGTCCAGTAGAACAGCGCCGGAAGAAACGACAGCGGCACCCAGATCATCGTCGTATAGATCACGATGGTGTCGGGCTTCTCGGTGCGCGACAGGAACTTGATGCTGATCGCGACGCTGGCACTCATCACCGCCGCGAGCAGCGCGACCAGGCTGGCCAGCGTGAAGCTGTCCGCGCCCGGGTGCATCAGTACGATCACACCGATGAAGCCGACCAGCACCGCGGTCCAGCGCCGTGCACGCACGACTTCGCCCAGCACCATGACCGCACCGATGGTCACGAACAACGGCGTCGAATACGACAGCGCGATCGCCTGCGCCAGCGGCAAGTGCACGATCGCCCAGAAGCCGGCGAGCATCGACACGATGCCGATCACGCAGCGCATGAAGTACAGCGACAGCCGATTGGTCTTGAATATGCCGAGGCCGTGCTTGTACAGCAGCGGCAGGGTGAAAATGAAACCGAAGAAATTGCGGAAGAAGGCGATCTCGAACGCGTGCAGCTGCTTCGAGGCCAAACGGATGCATACGGCCATGACGCCGAACAGCACTGTGCTCATCACCATGAAACCGATTGCGCGCGGGACGTTGTCGCCCGAGGCGGCCACAGTCACGGTGCTGTTTTCGCTCATGAAGACTGCCAGCGGGCGCCGATCAGTCGCGGCTCGGGTTCGAGCGCGACGGCGAATTTCTCCTGCACCGAATCGGCGACGCGATGCGCCAGCGCCAGCAGCTGTGCGCCAGTGGCGTTGCCGTGGTTCACCAGCACCAGCGCGTGCTGCGCCGAGATGCCGGCGTCGCCGTCGCGAAAACCTTTCCAGCCGGCGGTCTCGATCATCCAGGCCGCGGAGATCTTGCGCGTGGCCTCGGAATCACCGGGATACATCGGCAGCGCGGAATGCGCTTCTTTCAGCGCCAGCGCCTGCGCCGCCGGCACG
Source organism: Arenimonas sp. (assembly GCF_035312645.1). Taxonomy (GTDB): domain Bacteria; phylum Pseudomonadota; class Gammaproteobacteria; order Xanthomonadales; family Xanthomonadaceae; genus Arenimonas. Next base: position 9,086 of record NZ_DATGBO010000073.1, on the reverse strand, counting down.
ATCGGGTTCTTGAAGAAACTGCCGGCGTTGCCGACGATCGCCGGGTTCGGCAGCTTGCGCGTGCGCAGGCGGCCGATCGCTTCGGCGACATGCACCGCGCGCGGCGTGGCGATGCCCATCGCCGCAAGTTCCTCGTGCACGCCGGCGTAGTCGAGCTTGAGTTCGCGCTGGCGCGGCAGGCGCAACTCGACCGCGGTGATCACCCAACGATCGAGTTGCTGCTTGAACAGGCTGTCGCGATAGGCGAATTCGCAGTCGGATTTCGACAATCGCTTTATCTGGCCGGTGTCGCGCTGGAAGGCTTCGACGGTTTCGATGAATTCGCCGACTTCGACGCCATAGGCTCCGATGTTCTGGATCGGGCAGGCGCCGACCGTGCCGGGAATCAGCGCCATGTTTTCCAAACCGCAGAGGCCACGTGCGAGCGTCCAGCCCACCAGGTCGTTCCAGCCGACGCCGGCATCGGCGCGCACCAGTGCGTGCTCGCCATCGTCTTCGAGGATGCGGATTTCCGCCATGGTCAGGCAGATCACCACACCGGGGAAATCGTTGGCGAAGAGCAGGTTGCTGCCTTCGCCGAGCACCATCACCGGGCCGTCGCGCAGCATCGCGAAATCGTAGAGTTCGGCGAGCGCATCGCCACGCTTCACGTCGGCCATCATCGCGGCGCGCGCGGGCACGCGGAAGGTGTTGCGGCCCTGCAGGGAAATGTCGTCGGCGAGCTGGTAGCCGGTCATGGTCAGCCGGCCTCGCTCACGCCACGCCCTCACGGCGGCGACGTATCGCGGTCACGCATTCGCCGATCAGCTCCGGGCCGCGATAGATCATGCCGGTGTAGAACTGCACCAACTGCGCGCCGGCGGTGATCTTGCCGACCGCGTCGGCGCCACTGAGGATGCCGCCGACGCCGATCAACGGGATGCTGTTGTCCAGACGCACGCGCAGCTTGCGCAGCACCGAGGTGGACTTGCCGTACAGCGGCTGGCCGGACAGTCCACCGGCTTCACCGGCCAGCGGATGGCCTTCGATGTCGAGGCGGTCGATGGTGGTGTTGCCGATGATCACGCCGTCGACGCGCGCGGCGTTGAACACCGAACTCACGCCATCGAGTTCGGCATCGGAAAGATCCGGCGCGATCTTGATCAGCATCGGCGTGCGATGGCCATGCAGGCCGGCGAGGTCTTCCTGCACCTCGCGCAATTCGCCGATGAAGCGGCGCAGGGTTTCTTCCTGCTGCAGGTCGCGCAGGCCGCTGGTGTTGGGCGAGGAAATGTTCACCGTCACGTAGTCGGCCAGCGCATACACGCGTTCGAGGCAGTGGATGTAATCGTCCACGGCGCTCTCGTTCGGCGTGTCCTTGTTCTTGCCGATGTTGATGCCGAGGATGCCGTTGCGCTTGGCTTTCTCGACATTGCGCACCAGCACGTCGACACCAGCGTTGTTGAAACCGAGGCGGTTGATCACCGCGCGCTTGTCCGGCAGGCGGAACATGCGCGGCTTCGGATTGCCTTCCTGCGGCCGAGGCGTGGTCGTGCCGATTTCTACGAAACCGAAACCCAGCGCCATCAGCGCATCGATATGCGCGCCGTTCTTGTCCAGACCGGCGGCGCAGCCGACCGGATTCGGGAATTCGATGCCGAAGGCCTTGGTCTTCAATGGCGCCGGTTTCAGCGCCATGAGCGGATTCAGGCCAGTGCGATAGGCGGCTTCGAGTCCGCTCAGGCCCAGGCCATGGGCGCGCTCGGCATCGAGGCAGAAGAGCAGGGGGCGGGCGAGTCCGTACACGCGGCGGTCAGTGCGAGTTCGCGCCGACGATGGCGATGAAAGCCGCCAGGCCGCCGAAGAAAAGCACGATCGCGATCACCGCCAGCACGCTGCAGATCATCATCGACCAGCCCAGCACCAGGCCGATCACCGCCATGACGTCGCCATCCTTTGTTTCCGGATTGCGCCGGATCTCGGCGCGCGCCATGTGCCCGGTAATGATCGCGACGATGCTGCCCAGCCAGGGCGCGATGCTCCAGCCCAGGATGCCCGCGACCAGACTGACGATCGCGGTCACGCTGGTCTGCTTGCTGTCCAGCAATTGCCCGCTGACAGGCTGCGGTGCCGGTGCCGGTGGCGGAAGATTCTGCTCGTCCATGATGCTTCCTCAGAGATCGAACTTGATGCCCTGCGCCAGCGGCAGCGCATCGGAGTAGTTGATCGTGTTGGTCTGGCGACGCATGTAGACCTTCCACGCGTCGGAACCCGATTCGCGACCGCCGCCGGTTTCCTTTTCGCCACCGAAGGCGCCGCCGATTTCCGCACCCGAGGTGCCGATGTTGACGTTGGCGATGCCGCAATCCGAACCCGCCGCCGAAAGGAACTGCTCGGCCGCGCGCAGGTTGTTGGTGAAGATCGACGAGGACAAGCCCTGCGGCACGGCGTTCTGCATCTCGATCGCCTGATCGAGGGTCTTGAACGGCATCACATACAGGATCGGCGCGAAGGTTTCGGTCTGCACCACTTCATGCGAATTGTCGACGCCGGTGATGATGGTCGGCAGCACGAAATTACCCTTGCCCTCGATCGCCGCGCCGCCAGTACGCACCTGGCCGCCCGCGGCCTTGGCCTTGTTCACTGCAGTCAGATACTGCTGCACGGCGGCCTGGCTGTTGAGCGGGCCCATCAGCGTGGTCGCAAGGGTTGGATCGCCGATCTTGGTCTCGACTTGTTTATAAGCCTTGATCAGGGTTTCGAGTACGGAATCGAAAATCGATTCGTGCAGGAACAGGCGGCGCGTGGTCGTGCAGCGCTGGCCGGCGGTGCCGACGGCGCCGAACACGATCGCCGGGATCGCGAGTTTCATGTCGGCGCTGGCGTCGACGATGATCGCGTTGTTGCCGCCGAGCTCAAGCAGCGAGCGGCCCATGCGCTGCGCGACGCGCTCGCCGACATTGCGACCGACGTGGGTGGAGCCGGTGAAGCTGATCAGCGGGATGCGCTTGTCGTCGACGAAATTCTGTGCGATCTCGGTGCCGGCGTCGTTGAACAGGAAGAAGATGTCCGGGAAGCCGCCGGCGTTGAGCGCTTCGTTGCAGATCTTCAGTGAGGCGATGGCGGAGAGCGGGGTTTTCGGCGACGGCTTCCAGATGCAGATGTCGCCGCAGACGCCGGCGAGGAAGCTGTTCCAGGCCCAGACTGCGACTGGGAAATTGAAGGCGCTGATGATGCCGACGATGCCCAACGGCTGGTACTGCTCGTACATGCGGTGGCCGGGGCGTTCGCTGTGCATGGTCAGGCCGTAGAGCTGGCGCGAGAGACCGACGGCGAATTCGCCGATGTCGATCATCTCCTGCACTTCGCCGTCGCCCTCGGGCTTGATCTTGCCCATCTCCAGCGCGACCAGCGAACCGAGTGCGTCCTTGTGCTTGCGCAGCGCATCGGCACAAAGGCGGATGGCTTCGCCGCGCTTCGGCGCCGGCGTGGTGCGCCAGACTTTGAAGGCGGCTTCGGCGCGCTCGAGGATGATCGCGTAATCGCTTTCCGAGGAGGCATAGACCTTGCCGAGGACCTCGCCAGTGCTGGGGTTGATCGGTTCGATCACGCCGGCGTCGCGGGTTTTCGACCACTCGCCACGGCCGAGATAGGTGCCGGATTCGTTGTCGGTCAGGCCGAGGGCGGCGAGGACGGGGTGGGTCATGAGGCACTCCTGAAACAAGATGAGAAAGATGGAAAGCCCACCCGATGCAGTTGCGGCCGGGCGGCGGATTCTTGGCGGTGGCGTCCCCGACAGGAGTCGAACCTGTGGCCTCGTCCTTAGGAGGGACGCGCTCTATCCAGCTGAGCTACGGGGACCGATGGCGAATTATCGCCGGAAACGGGTCCGGATTGCCTCGCGGATCGCGACATTCGGGGGTGTATCGGTCGTCGCCGCTGGCTACGGGGCGGTTTGGACAGGGCCGCGTCGGATTTGCCTCTCCCGGAATCGCCATCCGACCTGCGTATCATTGCGGCCCCGGCACTCCATGGAGCAGCACCGATGCAGATCTCCCTTTACGGCACCGCCAGCAGCGTCGCGATCCGCGGCCTGAAGAACCTCGACGCCATGCTCGACAAGGCCGTCGTCAACGCCGAGGCGCGCAAGATCGACCTGACCGTGCTGCTCAATTCGCGTCTGGCCCCGGACATGTTCCCGTTGACCCGCCAGGTGCAGATCGCCTGCGATTTCGCCAAGGGCCCGATGGCGCGCCTGGCAGGCATCGAGAACCCGAAGTTCGAAGACAGCGAAACCAGCATCCCGGAATTGAAGGCGCGCATCGCCAAGACCCTGGATTTCGTGCGCAGCGTCCCCGAGGCGAGCTTCGCCGGCGGCGAAGACCGCGACATCGAGATCAAGGCTGGCGACCAGGTGATCCAGTCCAAGGGTCTGCCCTACCTGCTGCATATGGCGCAGCCGAATTTCTACTTCCACCTCAGCATGGTCTACGCGATCCTGCGCCACAACGGCGTCGACCTGGGCAAGCGCGATTTCCTCGGCCAGCCGTAAGGCCTGTCCGTAGGAGCGATGCGAGTCGCGACTTTTTCGCAATGCTGGAGAGGTCGCGACTTGCGTCGCTCCTACGGCTTTCGTTGAAACCATGCCCATCCTCAACATCGCCGCCTACCGTTTTGTCGCCATCGCCGACCCTCCGGCGGTGGTGGCGCGCGTGCAGGAACTCTGTCTCGCGCGCGAGCTGAAAGGCACGGTGCTGGTCGCGCCCGAGGGCATCAATATTTTTCTCGCGGGCGAGGGCGAGGCGATCCACGGCTTCCTGCGCGAACTCGCCGAAGATCCGAGTTTCGCCGACATCCCGGTGAAATTCAGCGATAGCGAAACCATTCCGTTCCGCCGTCTGCGCGTGCGTTTGAAGCGCGAAATCATCACTTTCCGCGACGAGTCGGTGCTGCCGTTGGCGGGTCGCGCCGATGCCTTGCTGCCGGAGAAACTGCGTGACTGGTTGCGCGCCGGCCATGACGATGCCGGCCGCGAACTGGTCCTGCTCGACACCCGCAACCAGCAGGAAGTCGCCTACGGCAGTTTCGCCAACGCGCTGACGCTACCTATCGACAAGTTCACGCAACTGCCGGAGGCGTTGGAAGCGCATCGCGACGAACTCGCCGGCAAAACCGTCGTCAGCTTCTGCACCGGCGGCATCCGCTGCGAAAAAGCCGCGCTGTGGATGCATGCCGCCGGCTACGAAAACGTGCTGCAGCTCGAGGGCGGCATCCTCGGTTATTTCGAACAGGTCGGCGGCGAGGGCTATCGGGGCGATTGCTTCGTTTTCGACGAACGGGTGGCGCTGAGCCCCGAGCTCAAGGCGCGGCACGGGGCCTGAGCGTGGGATACTGGGCCCCGCTTGGGCCCGGCTGCGCGTCGGGTTCCGCCATCTCCGGACAGGGTTCCCGCACGTGCCAGACGCGCCACTTCTATTGCTGCGAAACGCCGACGTTTACGCGCCCGAGCATCTCGGCCTGCGCCATCTGCTGATCGGCGGCGGCAAGATCCTCTGGCTGGGGGAAAATCCGGAGCCGGTTGTTTCGGGCGCATTGGATCTGCAGATCGTCGATCTAAAAGGGTTGCGGCTGACACCTGGATTCATCGATGGTCACGCCCATATCACCGGCGGCGGTGGCGAGGCCGGCGCACATACGCGCGTCCCGCCGGTGCCGTTGTCGCGATTCACCCTGGCGGGCGTCACCACCGTGGTCGGTGTGCTTGGCACCGACGACACCACGCGCTCCACCCGCGAACTCGTCGCCACGGCGCACGGCCTGCGCAACGAGGGCTTGAATGCCTACGCCTACACCGGCGGCTACCACCTGCCGCTGGCGACCGTCACCGGCAGCGTGCGCGACGATCTTGCTTTTGTTGATTGCCTGATCGGCGTCGGCGAACTCGCGATCTGCGATCACCGTTCCAGCCAGCCCACGCTCGACGAATTGCTGCGCGTCGCCGCCGATGCCCATGTTGGCGGCCTGCTCACCGGCAAGGCCGGCATCCTGCACCTGCATCTGGGCGATGGCCCGCGCGGCCTTTCGCAGGTGCGCGAGGCGCTGGACATGAGCGAAATTCCCGCGCAGGTATTCAACCCCACGCACATCAATCGTCGCCGCGCCCTGTTCGAGGAAGCGATCGCACTCGCGCGTCGCGGCTGCAGCGTCGACATCACCGCGTTTCCGGTGGCCGAAGGCGAAGACGCTTGGGCGGCGGACGAAGCGTTGCTGCGCTATCTCGACAGCGGCGCGCCGCCCGAACGCATCACGATCAGTTCCGACGGCGGCGGCTGCTTGCCGCATTTCGACGGCGACGGTCGCATGCTGAGCATGCAGATCGGCGAGCCGCAATCGTTGGCGCAGACATTGAAGGCTTTGCTCGCCCGTGGCCAGCCGCTCGAACGCGTGCTGCCGGCTTTCACCAGCAACGTGGCGCGGCTGCTGCGCCTGCCCGGCAAGGGCTGCATCGCCGCCGGCGCCGATGCCGATTTATTGATATTGAACGAGGATTCCGATGTGAGTGAGGTGATGATTTCCGGCCGCTGGTTCGTACGCGATGGCCAGGCGGTGGTGCGCGGCACGTTCGAGGGCGCGGTCTGATGCCCAGTCCCGTGCCTGAAGGCGGAACCCGCGGTTGGATCATCCCGATCGGCGGTGGCGAAGAAAAAGAAAACAATCCGCAGATCCTCAAGCGCTTCGTTGAATTGTGCGGTGGCGACCAGGCCGACATCGTCGTGCTGCCGACCGCGAGTCGCCTCGCCGATACCGGCGCGCGCTATGAAAAGATTTTTTCCGCGCTCGGTGCCGCGCGCGTCGAGGCCGTGGATTTCGACACCCGCCGCGACTGCGACGAGAAAGCGCGGCAGCAGCGCATCGCCCAGGCCAGCGGCATCTTCATGACCGGCGGCAACCAGTTGCGCTTGTCGACGATCATCGGCGGCACGGCGGTCGCCAAGCTCATCCGTCAGCGCAATGCCGAAGGCGTGCACGTCGCCGGCACCAGCGCCGGCGCCAGCTTCATCAGCGAGCACATGATCGCGTTCGGCGAGGAAGGCCCGACGCCGATCGCCGGCAGCGTGCGCTTGGCGCCCGGCCTGGGTCTGACCAATCGTTTCATCATCGACCAGCATTTCCGCGAGCGTGATCGCATCGGTCGCCTGCTCACCGCGCTCGCCTTCAATCCGTTCGCGGTCGGCATCGGTCTCGACGAAGACACCGCGGCCTTCATCAGTCCGGACAACACGCTGGAAGTGGAAGGTAGCGGCGGCATCACCGTGGTCGATGCCAACGGTATCGAATTTTCCTCGATGGACCTGGTGGAAGAAGGGCAGCCGGTGTGTATGCTCGGACTGACCCTGCACCTGCTCGTCGCCGGTGCCACCTTCAATCTGAGTACCCGTCAGGCTTCGGCCGGCGCACTGGCACGCGCCAAAGGATAGAAACATGCGCATCCTCGATCGCTCCGTTTTCGTCGGGCCCTCGCTGTACGCCCACTTCCCGGTGATCCGGCTGGAACTCGATCTTGGGGCGCTCGAAGCCTGGCCCACCGCGAAACTCGGCGCCGCTTTCATCGATGGGTTGCTGGCCGCGCTGCCGGGCTTGAACGAACACGGCTGTTCCTACGGCGAGCCCGGCGGCTTCGTGCGCCGCATGCGCGAGGACGAAGGCACCTGGTTGGGCCATGTACTCGAACACGTCGCGATCGAATTGCAGAACGTCGCCGGCGAACAGGTCACCTTCGGCAAGACCCGCAGCGCTGGCCGCGATGGCGTGTATTCGGTGGTCTACGAATACGTGCAGAAGGACGAAGGCATCGAAGCCGGCGAACTGGCGATGCGCCTGCTCACCTCCTTGCTGCCGAAAGAACTGCAGACATCGGGTCTGGTGCCCGAGGATTGGAACTGGCCGAGCGCGCGCGACGAATTCATCCGCTATTCGCAGCGCCGCGCACTCGGGCCGTCGACCGCTTCGCTGGTGCATGCGGCGGAGGAACGCGGCATCCCTTGGCTGCGCCTGAATTCGCAATCGCTGATCCAGCTCGGTTACGGAAAATACCAGCAGCGCATCCAGGCCACGGTTACCGGCAAGACCTCGCATATCGCGGTGGAGCTGGCCAGCGACAAGGAAGAAACCAACAAGATCCTCGGCTCCCTGGGGCTTCCGGTTCCGAAACAGGAGCTGGTGCAAAGTGAAGAACAGGCCAAGCGCGCCGCGCGCCGCATCGGCTATCCGGTCGTCACCAAGCCGTACAACGGCAACCACGGCCGCGGCATTTCGATCCGTTTGATGAATGAGGAGGAAGTCGTCGCCGGCTTCAAGATCGCGCGGGAAATTTCCCGCTCGGTGATCGTCGAAACCTTCGTCACCGGCGATGATCATCGCCTGCTCGTGGTCAACGGCGAACTCGTCGCTGCGACCAAGCGCACGCCCGGCCATGTTGTTGGTGATGGTCAGCGTACCGTGGCTCAACTCATCGAGATCGTGAACCAGGACCCGCGTCGCGGCGTCGGCCACGAAAAAGTACTTACCCGCCTCGAGCTCGATGCGCAGGCGCAGTCGATGCTCGACCGCGTCGGCTACAGCGCCGATTCCGTGCCGCGCAGCGACGAAGTCGTCTACCTGCGCTCGACCGCGAATCTTTCCACCGGCGGCACCGCCACCGATGTCACCGACGTCATCCACCCCGACAACCGTGACATGGCGGTGCGCGCGATCCAGGCGATCGGCCTCGATGTCGGCGGCGTGGATTTTCTCAGCGACAACATCGCCGAGAGCTACAAGAGCCATGGCGGCGGCATCTGCGAAGTCAACGCCGCGCCGGGTTTCGCATGCACGTCGCACCCAGCGAAGGCACGCCGCGCGATGTTTCCGGTCCCGTCATCGACATGCTGTTTCCGGCCGGTTCGCCTTCGCGCGTGCCGATCGCCGCGATCACCGGCACCAATGGCAAGACGACTACTTCGCGCATGCTCGCGCACATCACCAAGATGGCCGGCTATACGCCCGGCCTGACCACCACCGACGGCGTCTATATCGATGGCCAGAAAACCGTCGATGGCGACATGACC
>NZ_DATGBO010000072.1:0-20667 GCF_035312645.1 Arenimonas sp. | reverse complement strand
GTGCGCGATGGTGATGCAGCGACTTGAAGTACCCCTCACCCCAGCCCTCTCCCCGCAAGCGGGGCGAGGGGGAATCTACAGCCGGAACGACTCGCCCAGGTACACGCGGCGCACGTCCGGGTTGGCCAGCACTTCTTCGGGCGAACCCTGCGCGAGCACGGTGCCGGCGTTGAGGATATAGGCGCGGTCGCAGATGCCGAGGGTTTCGCGGACGTTGTGGTCGGTGATCAGCACGCCGATGCCGCGTTGCTTGAGATGGCGGACGATCTTCTGGATTTCGCCGACGGAAATCGGATCGACGCCGGCGAAGGGTTCGTCGAGCAAAATCATGCGCGGCTTCGCGGCCAGCGCGCGGGCGATCTCCACGCGGCGACGTTCGCCGCCCGAGAGGCTGGCGCCGAGTTGCGTGGCGACGTGGGCGATCTGCAGTTCATCGAGCAGCGCGGCGAGTTCGACCGCGCGACTCTGCGCATTCAAGTCTTCGCGCAGCTCGAGCACCGCCATCAGATTGTCGGAGACGCTGAGCTTGCGAAATACCGACGCTTCCTGCGGCAGGTAGCCGACGCCGCGGCGCGCGCGCTGGTGCATGGGCAGGGCGGTGATGTCTTCGCCGTCGAGCAGGATCTGGCCGTGGTCGGCCGGGACCAGGCCGACGATCATGTAAAAGCAGGTGGTCTTGCCGGCGCCGTTCGGGCCGAGCAGGCCGACGACCTCGCCCGGGCTGAGGTCGAGCCCGAAGTCATGTACGACTTCGCGCTGTTTGTAGCGTTTGCGCAAACCGCGGGCTGACAGCACTTACTTCTTCCCGTCGGCGGCGGGCGTGGTTTCTTCGGCGGGCTTGCTGCCGGCGGTCGTGGTCTTGGGCAGGATGTGCATCGAGACGCGGCGGCCGTCGCCACCGCCGTCGAGGCGGCCAGTCTTGAGATCGTACTTGATGGTTTCGCCGCTGAGGTTGCCGCGCGGTTGTTCGACCACCACGCCGCCGGTGAGCACCATCAGGTCGCTGCTTAGCGTGTAGACGATCTGCGCGGCACGGGCATTCATCGGCTCGCCGGTGTCGGACACCTGCTTGAGATGCGCCGGCGCACCGGTGAGCACGACTTCGGCGATGTCGCCGTTCTTGCGCTTGATCACCGCGCGGTCGGCGTCGACTTCCAGCGTGCCCTGGGTGATGCGGACGTTGCCGGTGAGGATGGCGTCGCCATCGTCGGCGAGCACAGCATCGGTATGGTCGGCGGCCACATCCATGGGCTGGTTGCGGTCAGTGGTCTTGGCCTGCGCGGCGAGCGGCAGCGCTGCGATCAGGGCGAGGGTGAGCAGGCGGGAATTACGGGCGGCGAGGCGCATAGCGTCCTTTGACATCGGCGAGCAATTGGAAATGGTGGGTCTGCATGTCGGTGCGCATGCCCTTGCCCCGCAGTATAGAGTCGGCCCGGGTGATGGTCACTTCGGCGTCGGTCTGGGTGAGGTTGCGCTTGGGGAAGACCTCGAGATGCGCACTGTTGAAGCGTGTGCGCGCGCCGGACGCACCCGGCGGCCCGAGCATCAGCACATCCTCGATCAGCCTTACTTCCACACCCTTCTCGGCAACCCAGGCGGTTTTCGAGGTGGCGATCCAGCGGCCACCGTCCTTGTCGGGGAAGGAGAATTCCGGCAATTGCAGGGTCAGGGTCTTGCCTTTGGGGTCGCGCTCGAGCTGCGGTGCCTTGACCGTAAACGACTCCAGACCTTTCTCGTCGAGCGTGACCAGGTTGAAGTCGCGCAGGGTGTAGTCGGAGCGGATCTGGCTTTCGCCACGCGGTTTGGGCTGCGGGCGCAGTTTCCAGACCGCGAAGCCGCTGATCGCCGCCACCGCGAGCAGGGCCAGGGCGATGACCGGACGCATCCTCACGCGAATGTGCTCATGCGCGCTGGAACTTCGCCAGCACCGCCGGCTTGAGTCCGCGCGCTTCCAGGATCAGGTCGCAGAGTGCACGTGCGGCGCCAGCGCCGCCGTTTTGCGCGGTCACCCAATGCGCGCGTTCGCGCAGCCAGGCGTGGCCGTCGGCGGGCGCGGCAGCGAGGCCGACGTGGGTGAACACCGCGAGATCGGGCAGGTCGTCGCCGAGGTAGGCGACTTCGTCGGCGGCGATGCCGAGGCTGCTGCGCAGCGCTTCGAGGCAGGCGAATTTGTCTTTCACCGCGGTGAATACATGCGACAGGCGCAGGTCGCGGGCACGCGCTTCGGCCGCGGCGCTGCTGCGCGCGGTGATCAGCGCGACGGCGATGCCGTTGTCTTCGAGCAAGCGCAGGCCCTGGCCGTCGTGTACGTGGAAGGCTTTCATCTCTTCGCCGGCGGCGCTGAACCACAGGCGGCCGTCGGTGAGCGTGCCGTCGACATCGAAACAGCAGAGGCGGATTTTCGCGGCGCGCTCGCGCAGCAGCGGATCGATATCGGCGGCGAGGTCGGCGAAGGCGTCCACTCAGACCACCCGCGCGCGCAGCAGGTCGTGGATGTTGAGCGCACCAAGCACGCGTTGTTCCTCATCGACGACGACCAGGCCGTTGATCTTGAATTCCTCCATCAGCCGCGCCGCTTCCACGGCCAGCTGCTGCGCGCCGATGGTTTTCGGCGAGCGTGCCATCAACTTGCTCACCGGCGTGGCGCGCAGGTCGATCGCGGCGTCGTCGAGGGCGCGGCGCAAATCGCCATCGGTGAACACGCCGAGCAGGCGGTCGTCGACATCGACTACCGCGGTCATGCCCAGGCGCTTGCGGCTCATCTCGACCAGGGCCTCGCTGGCACTGGCATCTGCGGATACGCGCGGCACGTCGGCGCCGGCGTGCATGATGTCGGCGATGCGCAGCAGCAGGCGGCGGCCAAGGCTGCCGGCGGGATGCGAGCGGGCGAAATCTTCGGCGGTGAAACCACGCGCTTCCAGCAACGCGACCGCGAGCGCATCGCCCATCACCAGCGCGGCGGTGGTGCTGGTGGTCGGCGCCAGGCCCAGCGGGCAGGCTTCCTCGGCGACGCTCACATCCAGATGCAGGTCGGCGAGTTTGGCCATGCGCGAATCGCTGCGCCCGGTCATCGCGATCAGCACATTGCCCTGGCGCTTGAGCGCCGGGACGATGGTGAGGATTTCTTCGCTCTCGCCGGAATTGGACAGGGCCAGCACCACGTCCGAATCCTTGACCATGCCCAGGTCGCCGTGACTGGCTTCACCCGGGTGCAGGAAAAACGCCGGCGTGCCGGTGGAAGAAAACGTCGCGGCGATCTTGGTGGCGATATGCCCGGACTTGCCCATGCCGGTGCAGACCACGCGGCCGCGGCAGGCCAGCAGCAGGCGACAGGCTTCGGCGAATTCCGGACCGATGCGCGCCTGCAGACTTTCCAGAGCGCGGGCTTCGACAGCGATGACGCGGCGGCCGCTGGCGATCAGTCCAGCCTCGGTCCCGGCATCGGCCGGAGTCGTGGCGGTGGTCGGCGTGGCGGCGGGGGCGGCAGTCATGCGGGAGTCGGAACCGTTTATGATGGCCGCCCATTGTAAAGCCTGCGCGGCCCGCGCCCGCATTTTCCCGCCCAGCCATGAATGCCGAACTGATCCAGCAGCTTATCGAGGCCGGCCTGCCCGGCGCCCAGGCCCGCGTACAAGGCGAGGACGGCGTGCATTTCGAGGCGGTGGTGGTCGCTGAAGCCTTCCGCGGCAAGCTGCCGCTGGCCCGGCATCGCCTGGTCTACGCAACTCTCGGCGAGCGCATGGGCGGCGAGATTCACGCACTGGCGCTGCGCACCCTGACGCCCGACGAAGCCGCCTGATCGCAGCGCGGCGCCCTCCATCGATTCACCGATTCTTTTTCTCGAGACCCTGATCCCATGGCCAAGATCGTCATCACCGGCGGCGAAGTACTCAACGGCGAAGTGCAGATTTCCGGCGCCAAGAACGCCGTCCTGCCCATCCTCTGCGCCACGCTGCTGGCCGACAGCTCCATCTCGATCGGCAACGTGCCGCATCTGCACGACGTCACCACCACGATGGAATTGCTCGGCGCGCTCGGCGCGCAGCTCACCGTCGACGAGAAGCTCACGATCACCGTCGATCCGAGCAAGAACATCAACACCGTCGCGCCCTACGAGCTGGTCAAGACCATGCGCGCCTCCATCCTCGTGCTCGGCCCGCTGCTGGCCAAGTACGGCCACGCGGAAGTGTCGCTGCCCGGCGGTTGCGCGATCGGTTCGCGTCCGGTCGACCAGCATATTCGCGGCCTGCAGGCGCTGGGCGCCGACGTCGTGGTCGAGAACGGCTTCGTCAAGGCGCGCGCCGACCGCCTCAAGGGCGGCCGCTATTCCTTCGACATGGTCACCGTCACCGGCACCGAGAACGTGATGATGGCGGCGGCGTTGGCGAAAGGCACCACGGTGCTGGAGAACTGCGCACAGGAGCCGGAAATCGTCGACCTCGCCAACTGCCTGATCTCGATGGGCGCGAAGATCGAGGGCGCCGGCACCACCAAGATGGTCATCGAAGGCGTCGACAACCTGCGCGGCGGTCATTACGACGTGCTGCCCGACCGCATCGAGACCGGCACCTTCCTGATTGCCGGCGCGATGACCGGCGGCAAGGTGATCTGCCGCAAGACCCGCGCCGACATTCTTGATTCGGTGCTGTTGAAACTCGAAGAGGCCGGCGCCGAAATCAATTCCGGACCCGATTTCATCGAGCTCGACATGAAGGGCAAGCGCCCGAAAGCGGTGAGCCTGACCACCGCGCCGTACCCGGCATTCCCGACCGACATGCAGGCGCAGTTCGCGGCGATGAACTGCATGGCCGACGGCGTTGGCGTCATCAAGGAAACGATTTTCGAAAATCGTTTCATGCATCTCAATGAATTGTCGCGCCTCGGCGCCGACATCCGCGTCGATGGCCACACCGCCATCATCCGCGGCGTCGAAACCCTGACCGGCGCACCGATCATGGCTACCGACCTGCGCGCCTCAGCCTCGCTGGTGCTGGCCGGCCTCGTCGCCAAGGGCGACACGACGGTGGACCGGATTTATCACATCGATCGCGGTTACGAGAACATCGAGGAAAAACTCGGCGGCCTCGGCGCGAAGATCCGGCGCTTGCCGAGCTGACGAACGCCCCGCATAGCCTCTGCCGCAGCAGCTGACCCCCTCTCCCGGCGGGAGAGGGCCGGGGTGAGGGAAACCTCAAATCGCCGCAGCAGCTGACCCCCTCTCCCAGCGGGAGAGGGCTGGGGTGAGGGAAACCCCAAATCGCCGCACTCTTTACCGAATCGCCGTCACCCGCATCTCGATCGTCTCGCCGTTGGCTTCGGTCTGCAGGATCTGCAGCGGCACGTATTTCTTGTCGACGCCGAACCACAGCGTGGTGACGCGGCCATTGCCACTGTCGCGGATGCGTTCGACGCGGATCGCACGTTGCGGACCAAGCGCGGTGCTCATGGTTTCGACGGCCGCCTGGCGGTAACGCTGCGCATCGACGCTGTCGCTGTCGGCGACGGGATAGATCAGGTCGCCGGTCTTGTGCGCGGCGAGATCCTGGATCAGGGCGACGGTGATCGCGTTGCGATCGAGCACGCCCGGCGTGTATTTAAGCGTGCGCGCCTGGCCCTTGTCGGTGCTGGTGATGCGGCCGGCACCGGCGTCGACCTGGATGCTGCGCTCCTTGGTTTTCCAGGCGAGTTTTTGCCGGTACGAATAGCTCAGCGTTTCCGGCACATTGCCGGTCCAGCGCAGCAGCGAGCGCTCGTTGAGGGTGACGCCGGCGATCGCGGCCATGCCTTCGCTGCCGATGGTGTCGGTGCGCAGCTCGTAATGCCCGTCGGGCAGGGCATTGAACACCACGGTCGCGGTGCCCAGCTTGCTGCCATTGCGGCTGACCTCGTATTGCGCCTGGTACGGCGCCGGTGCGGCGGCCAGCGACAGCGTCGGCAGTGCCAGCAGCAGGAAGGAAAGCGGTTTGCGGATCATCGGGGCAGGGTCTCGCTGAAGGGAGGCGGGGCCTCACGGCGCCCGCAGAGTGTCGTCCGCTTGCAGAACCAGAGGTGAAGACAGGGCGTGGCCCTGAAATTGCGCGTGGCCATCGACGACGCGAAGCCGGCCGCGCGCCAGCCATTCGACCGTCGCGACCAGCAGCGGATGCTCGCGTGCCAGCACGCGCGCCGCCAGCGTTTCCGTGCCGTCGCTGGCAAACACCGGCACCCGCGCCTGCGCCAGCGGTTGCCCGGCATCGAGTTCCGGGATCACCAGATGCACGCTGGCGCCATGTTCGGCGTCGCCGGCGGCAAGCGCGCGGCCGTGTGTATCCAGGCCCGGATGACGCGGCAGCAATGACGGATGGATGTTGATCATCCGGCCGGCCACGCGTTGCACGGCGGCGGCGGAAATCAGCCGCATGTAACCCGCACAGACGATCAGGTCGGGTTGAACGGCGAGGATTTGGTCGAACAACGCGGCATCGAAATCGGCGCGCGCGGCGAAATCGCGCGGTCGCTGCGCATGCGTCGGAATGCCCAGGCTTTTCGCCAACGCGATCGCGCCCGATTCGGGCTTGTCGGAAAACACACCAACCACGCGCGCCGGCCAGCCATCGCGCCGCTGCGCATCGACCAATGACTGCAGGTTGCTGCCGCGGCCGGAGGCGAGAACGGCTAGGCGGAAATCGGCCGCCATCGGATCAAGCGCCTGGCGAGGGCGCCGTGAACAGCGCTTTCACCGAAGGTTTCATCAGCGTGATCAGGGTGAACACGCCGAGGACGGTGCCGAAAGGCATGAGCATGCAGGCCAGCGCGGCCATCACGAGGCAGAACGTGTAGCGCTGGCGCTGCTTGAGGCACTCGCCGGCGTAGGCGAGGCAGGCGCTGAACGTCAGGCCGGTGAGGATGAAGCCTGCTGCGAAGACAATGAAGATCCATCCGATCGCTGCCGGTGGCGGATTCCTCTCGCCGTGGAAGCCGCCGGAAACCATCGCGATGCCGATCACGAGGTGGATGATCGGGAACAGCGAAAACAACGCGGTCAGGCCGGCCACGACCCAATGGAAGATGCGCAGCAGCCGCAGGTGTTCGGCATCCTGCGCGTCGCTGTCGACGACGGAATTCACGCGATGCGTACCCGCTCGTCGCTGGCGGTCTTCACTACCGCGCCGATCGCGCGATGCGCCAGGCCGAGACGATCGAGATCAGCGGACACCGCCGCGACATCGCCCGGCGCCAGCACCAGTACAAAGCCGATGCCGCAATTGAACGTGCGCCACATTTCCGGCGCCGGTACCGCGCCTTCGCGCTGCAGCCAGTCGAATACCGGCGGCAGCACGATGCTTGAGGCTTCGATATCCAGGCCCAGGCCGTCGGGAATGACGCGGATGATGTTTTCAGTGAGGCCGCCGCCGGTGATGTGCGCCATCGCGTGCAGTTCGTGCGCGGCGAGCACTTCAAGAATCGGCTTCACGTAGATGGTGGTGGGTGCCATCAGCGCATCGATCAGGCTGACGCCGCCGAGATCGAGATCGCCCGGCCGGCCGGCGCGGTCGAAAATCTTGCGCACCAGCGAGTAACCGTTCGAATGCGGGCCGCTGGAGGCGATGCCGAGCAGCACGTCGCCGGCGCGCACCTTGGCGCCGTCGAGCAGCGCGGATTTTTCCACCGCGCCGACGGTAAAGCCGGCCAGATCGTATTCGCCGGGCGGATACATATCGGGCATTTCCGCGGTCTCGCCGCCGATCAGCGCGCAGCCGGCGAGTTCGCAACCCTTGGCGATGCCGCCGACCACGGCGACGGTGGTGTCGACGTGCAATTTGCCGGTGGCGAAATAATCGAGGAAGAACAGCGGTTCGGCGCCCTGCACCAGCACGTCGTTGACGCACATGCCGACCAGGTCGATGCCGATCGTGTCGTGGCGGTTGAGCTGCTGCGCGAGCTTGAGCTTGGTACCGACGCCGTCCGTGCCCGAAACCAGCACCGGCTCGCGATATTTGCCGCTGAGGTTGAACAAGGCGCCGAAGCCGCCGAGGCCGCCCATCACTTCCGGGCGGAAGGTGCGCTTGACCAGCGGCTTGATGCGTTCGACGACCGCATTGCCGGCATCGATATCAACGCCGGCATCGCGGTAGGTGAGGGGGGTGGATGAGCTCATCTCGACGGATCCGGCGCCGCGGCGCGCAATTTGAAGGCGGCATTCTACCAGCGGCCCTGCGGATGCGTCCGCGCCTCCGGGCGCGTCGGTTGGACGCACCCGGCCCGCTTGCGGCACCATGCGGGCTGCGTTCGACCCCCCAAAGCGACCCATGCGACCGACTTCCCGCGCCCTCAGCTCCTTCCTGTTGTCCGTCCTTGCGTTCACCTGCGCGGTATCGACCGGCGCCGCGGCGCAACAGGCCGCACCGGCCGCGCACGCGAACAAGCCGGCCATCGTCGGCGCCAGCAAACCGGCGACCACGAGTGGCAACAGTACCGCCAGCAATGGCGACGACGACGCCACCGCCGCGCCGGTCAAGATCAAGCCGATGCGCGACCCCGCGCTGTATCGCACCGAGGTCACGCTGACCTCGCAGGGCGACAACGAGCGCCGCGCCGCCACCGCGCGCGGCCTCGGCCAGGTGATCGTCAAGCTCACCGGCAATGTCCAGGCGGTCGGCAATCCGGTGATCCGCAAGGCGATGCCGTCGGCGCAGTCGTACGTCAGCGATGCCAAGACCGAGACCGCCGCCTCCGACAGCGAAGGCAACACCGCCGTCGGCGGCGCGCCGATCTACAAGACGACGATGAGCCTGGCCTACGATCCGGTCGCGGTCGATGCGCTGATCGCCGGCGCCGGGTTGAAATACTGGACCGGCATCCGTCCCAAACCGATTCTCTGGCTGGCGATCGACGACGGCCGCGGCGCGCGCCTGGTCACCGGCCAGCAGATCAATGTCGTCAAGCCGCTGGCGCAGCGCGGCCTCGAGCGCGGCCTGCGCTTCCTGCTGCCGGCCGGCAGCGCCGTCGAACAATCCGCGCTCGCTTCGATCCTCGCCCTCAATGCATCGGCATTGCAGACACTCACCGCGCGCTACGGCAACGATGCGCAACTGGTCGGCAAGATATATCGCGCTAACGGCGGCTGGACCGGCGACTGGGTATTGAGTCAGGCCGGTGTCGAATTGTCGCGCTGGACCTTTAGCGATCCCGACGCTCGTCGCGTCATCGCATCCGGCGCCGACACCAGCGCCGACGCGATCGCACAGCGCGATGCGGTGTACCTGAGCATCGGCGCCGCTGGCAGCTACATGATCGATATCGCCGGCGTCGACAACCAGGCCGAATTCGTCAAGGTGATGGCGTATCTGCAGCGGCTTGCGATCGTCAAGCACGTGACTGTGGTCGAGGCCGCGCCCGATCACCTGCGTCTGCTCATGGACCTCGGCCTCGGGCCGACCGGCTTCCGCATGATCATCGCCACCGATGACGTGCTCGTGCCCTTGTCGACGCCGGACGCGCCGGTGACGCCGCCGCCTGCGCCCGGCAGCGACGATGCCGCGCTCGGCCTGCCGCCACCGCCCCCCAGCAATGTGCCGCGCTACGGCCTGAAATGAAGCTGCGCTGGCTTCCGAACGCCATCACCATTTCGCGCATGGTGATGGCGCTGCCGTTGCTGTGGTTGCTGATGATCGATGACTATCGCAGCGCGCTCTGGCTGGCCCTCGTCGCCGGGTTGAGCGATGCGCTGGACGGCTTCATCGCGAAAACTTTCGACTGGCGTTCTGCGCTCGGCGGCATTCTCGATCCGATCGCCGACAAACTGCTGCTCAGCGTCTGCTTCTTCGGCCTGTGGTGGAGCCTGCACCTGCCGACCTGGCTGGTGGCGCTGGTGTTCGCGCGCGATCTGGTGATCGTCGTCGGCGCGTTGGCGTGGTGGCGCCTGATGGGCACGTTCAAGCCCGCGCCCAGCCTGCTGAGTAAAATGAACACCACGTTGCAGATCGGCCTGGTGGCGGTGGTGCTGGCGCATCTCGCGCTCTGGCGCGTGCCGTTGGTTTTCCTGCAGTCGTTGCTGCTGGCGACGGCCTTGCTGACCTTGCTCAGCGGCCTTGATTATGTGATTCGATATGGTTCGCGCGCCTGGCGCGCACTCGGGAGCAGGCAATGAACGAAACCCACGCGCGCCGCGGGCAGTGGCTGCTGATCACGGCGGCGGTTGGCGTGCTGCTGTGGCTGCTCGCACCCATCCTCACGCCGTTCGTGCTCTCGGCGTTGCTGGCCTGGCTCGGCGATCCGCTGGTGGTGCGCCTGGAACGCGCCGGCCGCACGCGCACCGTCGCGGTGCTGCTGGTGTTCGTGTTGATGGTGCTGGTGATCACGCTGGCGCTGGTGATCCTGGTGCCGCTGCTGGAAGACCAGGTGGGCCAGTTCATCGTCTGGCTGCCGCGCCTCGCCGACTGGATCACCGTCACCGCGATCCCCTGGGTCGAGCATCGCGGCGGCTTCAAGCTCGCGACCTATATCGATCCGACGCAGCTGATCGCGTTGCTGAAAGGTCACTGGCAGCAGGCCGGCGGCATCGCCGCGACCGTGATCGGCGGCCTGTCGAAATCCGGTCTGGCGATCATCGAGTTCTTCGCCAACATCGCGCTGATTCCGGTGGTGACGTTTTATTTCCTGCGCGACTGGCGTTCGATGCTGACGCAGATCCGCGAGCTGCTGCCGCGTCCGCTGGAACCGGTGGTCGTGCGCCTCGCGGCGGAATCGGACGAAGTGCTCGGCGGTTTCCTGCGCGGTCAGTTGAGCGTGATGTTGTCGCTGGGCACGATCTACGCGACCGGCCTGTGGCTGGTCGGCCTCGATCTCGGCTTGTTGATCGGTTTCGTCGCCGGCCTGGTGAGCTTCGTGCCGTATCTGGGCGCGATCGTCGGCGTCAGTGCCGCGGTGATCGCCACGCTGGTGCAGCACGGTGATGTCACCCATCTCGCGCTGGTGCTGATGGTGTTCGCGATCGGCCAGACCATGGAAGGTTTCGTGCTCGTGCCGTGGATGGTCGGCGACAAGATCGGCCTGCATCCGGTCGCGGTGATTTTCGCGATCATGACCGGCGGCCAGCTGTTCGGTTTTCTTGGTGTGCTGCTGGCCCTGCCGGTGGCGGCGGTGGCGATGGTCGGCCTGCGTTATGCCCACGACCGCTACACGCACAGCCATTTGTACGGTGGCGAAAAGGAGCGCGCCGGCGTCGATCTTGCGCTGGTGCCGGCGCCCGAGGATCTGGAAATCCTGCCCGCGGAACCGGCCGCGGACGCGGCGACCCCCGAAGCGTGAGTGCACAGCTGCCGCTATCGCTGAAATTTCCGCCCGACCAGCGTCTCGAAAGCTTCGTCGGCAACGACGCGCTGCGCGATCTCGTCGCCGCCGCGGCGAGTGGCGCACGCAGCGACTGGCTGTATCTCGCCGGCGCCGCCGGCAGCGGCAAAACACATCTGTTGCTCGCGGCCTGCGCGCAGGCACAGGGGCTGGGTCGACGCGCGATCTTCCTTCCGCTCGCGGCACTCGCTGGACGATTGGACGCGGCGCTGAGCGGACAGGACGATGCGGATCTGGTCTGCCTCGATGGCCTCGATGCGATCGCCGGAAATGCGGCGGATGAAGAAGCGCTGTTCCATTTCCACAATCGCGCGCGCGCCGGCCTTGGCCGTCTGATCTACAGCGCGACCGCGATGCCGTCGGTGCTGGGCGTCGCCTTGCCCGATCTGGTGTCGCGTCTGGAACAATGCACGCGCCTGAGCCTGGAGCCGCTGGACGAGGACGCGCGCCGCCGCGTGCTGCGGCAGCGCGCCGAACGCCGCGGCCTGGAGCTCGACGATGCCGTGCTCGATTACCTGTTCCGCCGCGTCGGCCGCGATCTCGCCACGCTTACCGGGCTGCTCGATCGCCTCGACCGCGAAAGCCTCGCCGCGCAGCGACGCATCACAGTGCCGTTCCTGAAACAATTTTTGCCGTCGCCGTAGGAGCGATGGAAATCGCGACAACTCTCGCAAGACGTGTCGCGATTTCCATCGCTCCTACCGGGACAATTGCCGATCCAGCTCCGCCAGCCGCTCCGGCGTGCCGACATCGGTCCAGCGGCCGCGATGCTGTTCGCCAGTGATTTTTCCGGCGCGCATCGCCGCGCGCAACAGCGGCGTGAGCTTGAAGCGCGGCGGTATTTCTTCCGTGCCCGCGACATCGCCGATCACCGCGCGCCAGTCATCAAGCAGCGCCGGACGGTACACGCCGACGCCGGCAAACGTCAGCCGCCGCTCGCCGTCGGAATGCACTTGGCCGTCATCGGCGAGTGCGAAATCGCCGCGCGGGTTGTGTGCCGGGTTGTCGACCAGTAGCAGATGCGCAAGACCTTTCGGTTCGCGCGGCAAGCGCGAGAAATCGGCGTCGGTCCAGATGTCGCCGTTGACGGCGAGGAAGGGCGCGTCACCGAGTTTCGCCAGCGCGTGCAGCATGCCGCCGCCGGTTTCCAGCGGCTCGGCGCCTTCGAACGAGTAGTGCAACTGCAATCCCCAGCGTGAACCATCGCCGAGTACTGGCGCGAAACGATCGGCCAGCCAGGCGGTGTTGATCACCACCTCGCGCACGCCGATCGCCGCGAGTTTTTCCAGATGCCAGACGATCAGCGGCTTGCCGCCGACGAGCAGCAAAGGCTTCGGAGTGTGCTCGGTGAGCGGCCGCATGCGCTCACCCTTGCCGGCGGCGAAGATCAGCGCGCGCATGATTCGCCTCGCATTCTGTTGCTCGTAGGAGCGATGGCAATCGCGACCGTTGCGCACGTCCTGTGGCGATTGCCATCGCTCCTACGGAGAATGGGGGTCATGCAGGCACCGTGATATCTCTTTCGCCCAGCGCGCGTTCGATCAGGTCGATCAGCGGGGCGATGTCGGGATAGCGGCGGCCGACATTGCGGGTGTAGCGCCAGACCAGCGGCAGGTCGTTGAGGTAGCCGGCCTTGCCGTCGCGATACCAGAGCCGGCAGAAGATGCCGAGCACCTTGATGTGGCGTTGCAGGCCCATCAGGTCGAAGGCGCGGCGGAATTGTTCCGCGTCGATCTGTGCGATGCCCGCCGCGATCAGTCGCTGCCGATACGCTTCCACCCAGGCCTGCACGCGTTCGTCGGGCCAGGCGATGTAGCAGTCGCGCAGCAGCGAGACGAGGTCGTAAGTCACCGGCCCACGCACCGCGTCCTGGAAATCGAGGATGCCGGGATTGTTGAGCTCAGTGATCAACAAATTGCGCGAGTGGTAGTCGCGATGCACGAAAGCCTGCGGCTGGTTTTCGGCATTGCGGATCAGGCTGCCGAAGGCAAGTTCGATTACGTCCCAGTCGTCGCAGCTCGGCTCGAAACCCAGGTGACGCTTGAGCAGCCACTCCGGCATCAACTCCATTTCCGTCGCCAGGCGCGCGGCATCGTAGGCGGGCAGGTCGGCACAGTGGACTTTCGTCTGCATCGTCAATAACGCGTCCAGCGCATCGGCGTACAGCGCGTCGACGCGGGCGTCGTCGAGTTCGGGAAGATAGAGGCGGGTGCCGAGGTCGGCCATCAACACGAAGCCGAGGTCGGCGTCGGCGGCGCGGATTTCCGGTGCGTGCAGGCCGGCGGCAGTGAGACGCGCGGCGATGTCGAGCCAAGGACGGATGTCTTCCTTGTCCGGCGGCGCGTCCATCACGATCCAGGTGTGGCCGTCGCTGATGCTGCGCCAGTAGCTGCGGAAACTGGCGTCGGCCGAGGCGCGTTCGAGCGGTGCCTGTGCATCGTCGAGCGCGGTGCGGGTCCAGGCCAGGCGTTGCGCCTCGCGGTCGGGCAGGGTCATCAGTGAGGTCCGGTCGGATCGAATGAAGGTCGAATTATGAACCATGCTCGCGATCCGGCCCGAACTGCGCCTGCCGTGGCAAAATGTCCCACCGTCCCCCAGGCAGTGACCATGACCGAACTCGTTCCCGTGCTACTTTCCGGCGGCTCCGGCACCCGGCTCTGGCCGCTCTCGCGCGAGTCGCATCCCAAACAATTCCTGCCGCTGCTTGGCGAACACACGCTCTTGCAAGACACCTGGCTGCGGCTGCGCGGCCTGCCCGGCGCTGAGGCGCCGCTGGTGATCGCCAATGAAGAGCACCGCTTCCTGGTCGCCGAACAATTGCTGGAAATCGGCGTCACCCCATCCGCCATCGTGCTCGAACCGATCGGCCGCAACACCGCCCCGGCGATCGCCGTCGCTGCGCTGCAGGCGATGGCCGATGGCAGCGATCCGGTGCTGCTGGTGCTTCCTTCCGATCATGTGATCCGCGACGAACCCGCGTTCCGCGCCGCCGTGCTGGCGGCGTTGCCGGCCGCGCAGGCCGGCGGCCTGGTCACCTTCGGCATCGTGCCGTCGGCGCCGGAAACCGGTTACGGCTACATCAAGGCCGGCAAGGGCGAGGGCGTGCGCGCGGTCGAGCGCTTCGTCGAAAAACCCGATCTCGCCACCGCCAAACAATACGTCGCCAGTGGCGAGTACTTCTGGAACAGCGGCATGTTCGCTTTCCGTGCGTCGCGTTATCTCGAAGAACTGGGCAAGACGCAGCCGGCGATGATCGCCTCGGCGCGCGAGGCCCTGGCCAAGGCGCGCCGCGATGTCGATTTCCTGCGTCTGGACCGCGATGCATTCGCTGCCTGCCCGTCGGATTCGATCGATTACGCGGTGATGGAAAAGACCGATGCCGCGAAAGTGTTGCCCATCAATGTGGGCTGGAACGATGTCGGTTCCTGGTCGGCGCTCTGGGAAGTGTCCGAGCAGGATGCCGCCGGCAACGCCCATCGCGGCGAAGTGATCGCACTCGACTGTCACAACACGCTGGCGATGAGCGAGCGCCGCATGATCGCGATGATCGGCCTCAACGACGTGGTGATCGTCGATACCGACGATGCGTTGCTGGTCGCGCACAAGGATGCCGTGCAGCAGGTCAAGGACATCGTCACCGACTTGCGCAAGAACAAGCAGCCACAGGCGACCTGGCATCGCAACGTTTACCGCCCGTGGGGCAACTACGATTCGATCGACAACGGCGAGCGTTTCCAGGTCAAACGCATCGTGGTCAAGCCCGGTGGCACGCTGAGCCTGCAGATGCACCATCACCGTGCCGAGCACTGGATCGTGGTCAGTGGCACTGCCCGGGTGACATGCGATGACAAGGTATTCATCCTCAGCGAAAACGAGAGTACTTTCATTCCGCTGGGCAGCAGGCACCGTCTGGAAAATCCCGGCCGCGTGCCGCTGGAACTGATCGAGGTGCAGTCGGGCAGTTATCTGGGCGAGGACGACATCGTCCGCTTCGAGGACGTATACGGCCGTAGCCCGGGATGATAAAACCAGCCGAAGGATCGGCGGCGACGCAATGATCGAGGCGCAGATGTTCCCCCCGAGGCGCGAATGGATTGGTTGAAAATGTTGGGGCAGCTCGACGGCATGTCGGCGGTGCGCGTGCTTGCCACGTTCGCGATCACCGCGCTGCTGATTCCGCTGTGCCTGCCGCTGGCGCAGAAGCTTGGACTTTACGATCTGCCCGGCGGCCGCAAGCAGCACGAACAACCCACGCCCTACATCGGTGGCGCGCTGATTCTGGTGGCGGTGGCGGCGGGGCTGTTCCTGTTCGAGCGCGACCTCAGCCACGCCAATATCGTTTTCTGCTTCTGCGCCCTGGTGCTGGTCGTCGTCGGTCTGCTCGATGACCGCTACGACCTCAGCTGGCGCCTGCGTATCGCCGTGCAGGTGCTGGCGACGCTGGCGATGGTGTATTTCGCCGATATCCGCGTGCAGAACCTCGACGATGTTTTTGGCGTCGACAAGATGTATCTCGGCTGGTTGGCGGTGCCGTTCACGGTGTTCATCGTGGTCGGCGTGATCAACGCGCTGAACATGATCGATGGTTCCGATGGTCTCGCCGCGGGTCAGGTGATGGTCTCGCTGCTGCTGTTCGCAGGGTTCGCGCTTTACGCCGGCAACGGCCCGGTCGCCGAGCGGCTGCTGGCGATCGCCGGCGCCGTCGCCGGTTTTCTGATCTGGAATCTGCGCCTGCCCTGGCAGTCGCGTGCGCGGGTGTTCCTGGGCAATGCCGGCAGCATGCTGCTGGGTTTCGTGATCGCGCTCAGCGCGGTGCGCCTGACGCAGAATTCCGCGCACCCGGTCTCGCCCGTGCTCGGGCCGTGGACGGTGGCGATTCCGCTGCTCGATTGCGTGGTGCTGATGTTCCGGCGCGCGCGCCAAGGCCGTTCGCCGTTCTCGGCCGATCGCAATCACCTGCATCACTATCTGCTGGACGCCGGTTACAGCGCCAATCAGGTCGCCTGGGGCTTGGCGGGGCTGTCATTGATCCTCGGCAGCACGGCGGCGATCGCGGTGAAGCTCGGCGTGCATCGGCCCTACGTGGTGCTGGCGTTCTTCGTGTTGCTTGGCGTGCACTACGCCTTCAGTGCCGACCGCGACCGTGCCGTCGCCTGGCTGGCGCGCGGACGCCAGCGCCTGCTCTCCATCAAGCCCGACCCCGAGGCCGCCTGATGAGCCACGGCGATGCAGAGGCGATGATCGACCTGCATTGCCACATGCTGCCGGGCATCGATGACGGCGCCCCCGATCTCGAGGTCGCGCTGGCGATGGCGCGTTGTGCGGTCGCCGACGGCATCACCGTTACCGCCTGCACGCCGCATATCTATCCCGGCCTCTACGAAAACAACCGCGCCGGCATCGCCGCCGCGATCATCGAGTTGCAGCAGCATCTGCACGAAGCCGGCATCGCGCTGGAACTGAGCATCGGCGCCGACACCCATCTCGCGCCTGACCTGATCGCCGACATCCGTCGCGGCCACATCCCCACGCTCAATGGCGGCCGCTATTTCCTGCTCGAGCCGCCGCACCACGTGGCGCCGCCGCGTTTCGAGGACTCGGTGTTCCAGCTGATGGCCGCCGGCTATGTGCCGGTGATCACCCATCCCGAGCGCCTGTCCTGGATCGAGGACAACTACGCGATCTTCGGCCGCCTCGTGCATGGCGGCGCCTGGATGCAGATCACTTCCGGTAGCCTCACCGGCCGCTTCGGCCGCCGCCCGAAATACTGGTCCGAGCGCATGCTCGACGAAGGCCTGGTGCACATCCTCGCCACCGACGCCCACCACATCGACAAACGTCCGCCGCTGCTCGCCGAAGGTCGCGCCGCCGCCGCCGCGCGCGTCGGCGCCACCGAGGCCCTGCATATGGTGCATACGCGCCCGAAGGGCATCCTCGCCGATGCCGCGCCCGACGCCTTGCCGTGCCTGCCGGAGCGGGCTGTTCAGACTTCGTCGCGGCCGGGCTTGTGGCAGCGGTGGTTTGGCGCGTGATAATGATCTTCGCCCCAAGGATTGGAGAGCTCATGTCCACCAGCCGCATTGTTCTTGTCATGGCGCTGCTCGCGTTGCTTGTCGGATGCGCCAGCGACAATTCCGGTGCGATCCGCAACGGTTCGGCGCGGGCAGTGTCCGGGACCACCACCTTGCGCGCGCCCGACACCACCTCCTCCAGCGGCGCTTACCAAGGCGTCTCCGAATACCGCGTCGGCCCGCAGGACCTGATCGAGATCAGCGTCTTCCAGGTGCCCGATCTCAATCGCACGGTGCGGGTCAATTCGGTGGGGCAGATTTCGCTGCCGCTGATCGGAATCGTCCAGGCTGGCGGAAAAACCGTCCAGGAATTGGAGACCGAGGTCGCGAAAAAGCTGAACTCGACCTACCTCCAAAGCCCGCAGGTCACCGTCTTCGTCAAGGAATTCACCAGCCAGCGCGTCACCCTCGAAGGGGCGGTCAAGAAACCGGGAATTTATCCGCTCACCGGCAAGACCACCCTGCTTCAGGCGGTGGCGATGGGCGAAGGACTGGATCCATTGGCCGACCTCAAGGGTGTGGTGATTTTCCGCACCATCGACGGCAAGAAGATGGCCGCGGTTTTCGATCTCGCGCAGATCCGGGCCGGCAATATCGAGGATCCGCAGGTGTACGGCGACGACATCGTCGTGATCGAGCAGTCTGGCTCGAAGACGACGTTCCGGCGCATCATCGAGTCCATGCCGGTCCTCAATCTGTTCCGGATTTTTTGAGTCGTCCTGACAAGGTCAAGTGAATGCAGAAGAATCAATCTGACGACGACGGGCATCGGCGACCAGCCAACCTGCCGACGGCGGCCCATGACCGGCAGCAGGCGTTGACGTTTCCGGTGCATGGCCGGCCGCAGCCGCTCAGCCTCGATGTGCTGCCGCAGGCGGACAAGGAAGGAACCGGCGACGAGATTGACCTGCTCAGTTACTGGCGCATCCTGGTCAAGCGTCGTTGGACGGTGCTGGGTGCGCTCGCGATCGTGCTGGTCACCACGCTCGTCGGCACCTTGTTGATGACACCGATCTATCGCGCTTCGGCCAGCCTGCAGATCGATCGTGACACCATCAAGGTCGTCGATGTCCAGGGCATGGAACCGATCGAGGGTTCGGGCGATCGCGATTTCTACCAGACCCAGTACGAACTGCTGCAAAGCCGCGCGCTCGCCGAGCGCGTGGTATCGCAACTGAACCTGGCGCAGACCGGCGAGCTTGAACGCATCAGCCCGCATTCGCCCTGGGCCAAGCTGATGTCGATGCTCTCCGGCAACGGCGGGGATGCGGGCAAGAATGGCCGCTCCGGCGAGACCGCTGCCCAGAAGGACACGCGCGTCGAAGATCGTCAGCGCGCCCTGGTCAGTGCTTTCGCCGACGGCTTGTCGATCGAGCCGGTGCGCAACTCGCGCCTGGTGCGGGTCAATTACGACAGTCCGGACAAACGCTTCTCGCAGCGTGCGGCCAATGCCGTCGCCGAAGCCTTCATCGCCAGCAACCTCGAGCGCCGCTTCGATTCCTCGTCCTATGCCAAGGGCTATCTCGAAGACCGCTTGCAGGAACTCAAGCTCAAGCTCGAGGACTCCGAACGCAAGCTGGTCGGATTTGCACAGAAAGAACAGATCGTCAGCACCGGCGGCGAACAATCGGGCTCGCTGTCCGAGCAGACCCTGGGCACGCTCAACGCCGCGCTCGGCAAGGCCAAGGAAGACCGCATCCGCGCCGAATCGCGCTGGCGCCAGGCGCAGGCCTCGCGCGGGCTGGTGATGTTCGGCGATGCCGGCAGCAACTCCATCATCCAGTCGCTGCAGCAGAACCGCGCAACGCTGATGGCCGATTACCAGGACAAGCTGCGCCTGTACAAGCCTGCGTATCCGCTGATGCAACAGCTCAAAGGGCAGATCGACGAAGTCGACAAGCAGATCGCCGGCGAGATGGGCAACATCCGCTCTTCGATCCAGGCCGAATATCTGGCGGCACAGGAACAGGAACGCCTGCTCAACGAGCAGATGACCAACGTGAAAGGCGAAGTGCTGGATCTGCAGAATCGCTCGATCCAGTACAACATCTACAAGCGCGAGGTCGACACCAACCGCCAGCTCTACGACGGACTGCTGCAGCGCTACAAGGAAATCGGCATCGCCGGCGGTGTCAGCACCAACAATATTTCCATCGTCGACAAGGCCGACATCGGCAGCAAGTACAAACCCAGCCTGACCCGCAATCTCGCCCTCGGTGGTCTGGTCGGATTGATGCTCGGCGTGTTGCTTGCACTGGGTTTCGAGTACCTCGACGACACGCTCAAGACGCCCGAAGACCTGGAAAAGCAACTCGGGCTCGCTGTGCTTGGCGTGATCCCGAAGCTCAAGGACATCACACCCGAGCGCGCGCTGCTGGATTCGCGCTCGGCCTTCGCCGAGGCCTACCGGTCGGTGCGTACCGCTCTGCAGTTCTCCACGGCCCACGGTTCGCCGAAAACGCTGCTGATCACCAGCGCCACGCCCAACGAAGGCAAGTCGACGACGGCGCTCACGCTCGCGCGCAACTTCGCCCAGCTTGGCAAGCGCGTGCTGCTGATCGACGCCGACCTGCGCAACCCGTCGCAACACAAGATTCTCAATGTGAGCAACACCAAGGGCTTGAGCAACCTGCTTGCCGGTGCCGCCAAACCGATGGACGTAATCATCGAGACCGGCGAGCCGAACCTGCAGATCATGACCAGCGGGCCGCTGCCGCCGAATCCGGCCGAGTTGTTGTCCGGCAGCAAATTGCTGTCGTTGCTGACCGTCGCCGCCGAGAAGTTCGACAAGATCATCATTGACGGCCCGCCGGTGCTCGGCCTGGCCGATGCGCCGATCCTGTCGAACGTCGCTCATGCCACCTTGCTGGTGGTCGAAGCCGGCGAAACGCGTATCGGCGTTGCCCGCAATGCGATCAAGCGCCTGCAGGCAGCGCGCGCGTTCGTAGTCGGCGGCCTGCTGACCAAATACGAATCAAAACAGGCCGGCCGCGGTTATGGCTACGGCTATGGCGACTACAGCTACTACAGTTATGGCGGCAAGGAACAGGCGAAGCTGACGGAGCGATGACCGCCCTGGGCGCCAGCGCACTCGAACAAGCCCTGGCGTTGCTGCGCGCACCAGGCATGCTGGCTGCGGTTCGCGAGCGCCGCTTCCCGGACGACCTGTTGCTGCTGCTGCGCCTCGCCGCAGGCGATGCCACTACCGCGGCCGACGCCATGCTCGCCAGCGGCGAATCCGCGCCGCAGGTGCGCGAGGCGGCGA
>NZ_DATGBO010000071.1:0-5942 GCF_035312645.1 Arenimonas sp. | reverse complement strand
ATTTGCGTTGAGATAATCGTCCTTGAGCACGTGCTTGGCCGGATAGAGGTTGCCGTCGTGCACGATCTTGCACGATTCGACCGCCCAATCCACCGCGGGACGATCGGAGAAACGGGTGGGGTCGCTGGGCAGCGGCGATTGCTTGCTGAGCAACTGCGCATAGGCCACCGGATCGAGGCCGCGCTTCTTGATGATCATGGAATCCCAGATGCTGTGCAGGTTCCAGCCTTCGCCGTCGATGTTGATCTGAAAATCGTTGCCGCCACGATCGTCGTCGTAACCGGCGTGCAGCGGCTGGTGCACGTCGCCGATGAAATGCACGAGGAACTTGAGCGCGTCGCGGCGTTCGGCATCGGGGCGGCTGTGATCGGCGAGCGCGAGGAAGTTGCGGTTGATCGCCGCGATCACGCAGTTGCCATCCGGGCAATCGCGCGGCGGCACGAAGCCGCAATCGCCGTGCGGAAAATTCACGTAATGCCAGCGGCTGGTCTTCTTGAAGCGGTCCGGATCGGCCGTGCGCATTTCGTCGGCCCAGTTGGCGACGCCGGCGAGGGTCGGCTCCGCTTCGCCGGCGAGCAGGCGCTGGACTTCGGCATGCGCGGCGGGCGTGAGCTGGCGTTCGGCGAGATCGCCGACGATCCGGTGCCCCTGCGGACCCCAGGCCATGGCCGGGGCGGAGACGATCAGCAGGGCAAGAATGGCGAGACAGGCACGAATCAAGGACATAGCGGCTTCCAGAGGGGTGTCGCGGGCTGGGTCAAGGCGATAAAATAGGCGTTCTGACGCATTCTCGCATTCTTTCCAGGAGCTAAATATGGCGATCAAGGTCGCGATCAACGGCTATGGCCGTATCGGCCGCAATGTCCTCCGTGCGCTGTACGAGTCCAACCGCACGCACGAGATCCAGGTTGTCGCCATCAACGACCTGGGCGATGCCGAGACCAACGCACACCTGACCCAGTACGACACCGCCCACGGCAAGTTCCCGGGCACGGTGTCGGCCGAGGGTGGCGACCTGATCGTCAACGGCGACCGCATCAAGGTGTACGCGGTGCGCAATCCAGCCGAAATTCCATGGGGCGCGCACGAAGTCGACGTGGTGCTCGAATGCACCGGCCTGTTCACTTCCAAGGCCAAGGCCAGCGCACACATCGCCGGCGGCGCCAAGAAAGTCATCATCTCCGCACCCGGCGACAAGGATGTGGACGGCACCTTCGTCTACGGCGTCAACCATCACGACCTGAAGGCCTCGCACACCGTCATTTCCAACGCGTCCTGCACCACCAATTGCGTCGCTCCGCTGGCCAAGGCCTTGCACGAGAAGCTCGGCATCGAACACGGTCTGTTGACCACGATTCACGCCTACACCAATGACCAGGTGCTCACCGACGTCTATCACTCGGACCTGCGCCGCGCCCGCAGTGCAACGATGTCGCAGATTCCGACCAAAACCGGCGCCGCCGCGGCCGTCGGCCTGGTGCTGCCGGACCTCAATGGCAAGCTCGACGGTTTCTCGATGCGCGTGCCGACGATCAACGTCTCGGTCGTCGACCTGACCTTCGTCGCCAAGCGCGCGACGACCAAGGACGAGATCGACGCGATCATCAAGGAAGCCAGCGAAGGCTCGCTCAAGGGCGTGCTCGGCTACAACACCAAGCCACTGGTGTCGATCGACTTCAACCACAACCCCCTGTCGTCGGTCTACGACTCCACCCAGACGCGCGTCATGCAGGGCACGATGGTCAAGGTGCTGAGCTGGTACGACAACGAATGGGGCTTCTCCAATCGCATGCTCGACATGACGCTGGCGCTGATGGCAGCGAAGTAAATTCTTTTTCGCGATGCGTGAAAGCCCGGCTTCGGCCGGGCTTTTTCTTTGCGCGATGATTTCGACGTTGCGAATCGCGTCGGGTTTGCGATGGGTTATCCGCGCGCGATCGACAGGTTCTCATCGTCGGCGACGACCTTCATTCCCGAACACCGCCCACCTTCGTCCCCGGATTCTCCGCGTTGATCCCGGCGCGCTTGACGCATTCGTGGCCCGACTGCAGCTTCAGCGACCAACCCATCGACTTGGCGGTCAGGATGAATTCCACGCAATCCCCGGCGCAGCGCGCGCTGTCTTCGTTCGTGCTGCTGTCTTCGCTTCTGGGCGCATCGGTCGCGATCGCGGCGCCGCCAGCCTGTCCAACGGTCGCGGTCTATCGTCCCGGTGTGTTTTCCAGCGAGGCGCACTACGAGTGGCGGCTGAGTTTCACGCCGTCGCGCAAGACCGCGTATTGGCATATCAGTGACGATTTCCTGCCGACGATTCCGCAGGGCGTGATCGTCACTTCAACGCTGGGCCCGAAAGGCTGGTCGCGCGCGCGGACCGCCTCGTTCTCGGGGAAATACGCCGACAACGATGCCTACGTGTCACCGGACGGTTCGACTTTCCTGTTTTCCTCGATGCGCCCGGTCGACGGCGTTGCGCGCAAGGATTTCGATCTATGGATGATGCGGCGTACGGTCGACGGCTGGAGCGAACCGATGCATCTGGCCGGCGCGGTCAACAGCGGCAAGGAAGAGCTGTATCCGAGCATGGATCGGCAGGGCAACCTTTATTTCGGCAGCGATCGCGATGGCGGTTTCGATGTCTGGCGCAGCAGGCGACAGCGCGACGGTAGTTTCGCCGCGCCGGAAAAACTCGGTAGCGGCGTGAACACGAAGGATTTCTGGGAGTTCAATCCGGAAATTTCCCCGGACGGGAAAACCCTGTTGTTCGTTGGCCTCAATCGCCCGGATGGCATCGGCTGGGGCGATATCTACGTCAGCCGCCTGCGCGATGGCGAGTTCACACCGGCGCGGGACCTCGGCCCCTGCGTCAACACCGGCAAGGATGATTTCCATCCCACGGTTCTGTGGCGGGAAAACAAGCTGGTGTTCGTGCGCAATCCCGACGAACCAGGCAAGAAGAGCGACTTCCTGATCACCGAACTGCGCCTGCCGCCGGAGTGATGCAGGTTTGTCGTTGCCTCACTCACCGGCGACGAGCCCGAGTGCGACACGCAGGCGCGGGTGATAGCTGCGTCCGGACGCGACGCGCGTGCCCGATTTCAGTCGCAGCAGGAATTGCCCGGAGGCACTGGTCTCGACATCGACGATACCGTCGAGACGGACCATGCGCGAACGATGCACGCGCAGGAAACGTGTGGGATCCAGGCGCGCTTCCAGTTGCGTCATGGTCGCGCGCAACACCAGCGTGCGCGCGCCAAGATGCAGCTCGACGTAATTCGCGTGCGCGCTGACGAAATCGATTTCGTCCACCGGCACCAGTTGAATGCGCAGGCCCACCGGCACCGCGATGCGTGCGGGATAGCTGCGCAGGCCGCTCTCGCCATCGCCCGGAAGCGCTGCCTGATTCTGTGGTGCGCGCTGGCGCACGCGCTCGACTGCCTGACGCAGACGTTCGCCCGACACCGGCTTGAGCAGGTAATCGACCGCGCGCGCTTCGAACGCGCGCACCGCGTGTTCGGAATGCGCGGTGACGAAGACCACTTGCGGATGATGGGCTGCGGGCAGCGAATCGAGCACGTCGAAGCCGTCCATGTCCGGCATCTGGATGTCGAGGAAGGCGATGTCCGGCTTCTGTTCGCGCATCGCCGCGATCGCTTCGCCGCCGTTGGCGCAGTCGGCGACCACTTCGATGTCCGGGAACTGCCCGAGCAGGCGCATCAGGCGTGCGCGTGCCAGTGGCTCGTCATCGGCAACCAGGGCGCGTATCGGCAGCATCAGGCGGCGGCCTCGAGGGCATGGAAGGGCAGGGTCAGGCGTGCGATCGTGCCGGCCTGCGCGGCCTGGATCAATTCGAGACCGAAGGCCTCGCCATACAGGCATTCCAGGCGCGCGCGCGTGGTCGCGAGACCGACGCCGTTGCCGCTGGTGCGGATGCCGACATCGCCGCCGTCGTCGAGCACTTCCAGCACGAGCTGATGCATTTCGCGGCGGGCGCTGATCACGATCCGCCCCGGCGTCACGCGCCGGCTGATGCCGTGGCGTACGGAATTTTCCACCAGCGGCTGCAGCAGCAGCGGCGGCACCAACGCGGCGAGCGTGTCCGGCGCCACCGACCAGTCGACGTGCAGACGATCGCCGAGGCGGATTTTCTCGATGTCGAGGTAGTAGCCGAGCAGACGCAGCTCTTCCTGCAGCGCGACCACCTGCGTGCCAGCTTTTTCCAGGCTGCTGCGCAGCAGCGCACTCAGGCCGACGATCATGCGGTCGGCGGCGTCGGCATCGCGGTGCACGAGTTCGGCGATCGAGTTGAGCGCATTGAACAGGAAATGCGGATTGAGTTGCGAAGCCAGCGCACTCAGGCGCGCATCGGCGAGTTGCGACTGCAGCGTGATGGTCTGGCGTTCGCGTTCGCGCACGCGCTCGCTCAGCAACAACGCATGCGCCACGCCGATGATCAGCCAGGCTTGGAACAGGTTGTTCCAGACGCTTTGCAGCAGCACTTCGGAAAACGTCGGCGGCGCGTCGTACCAGTGCAGCCAGCCATCGAGGCCGTAGATGTAGATCGCACGCAGCACCACGATCAACGCCACCGCCGCTGCCTGAATCGCCAGCGCGCGGGCGATGCGGCCGTGCTCGACCGGGTATCGCCGGACCAGCCAGACCAGGCCGAGGGTCAGCGGCATCCAGCCCCAAGCGCCAATCACGCTCGCCGGCATCGCCTTGCTCCAGCTCACCTGGTGGCCGGCGGCATCGAGCATCGTCATCCATTCCGCGCCGGTGGCGAGCCCGTTGAGGGTCCACCAGACGAAGATCACCAGGCACAGGGTCGCGGTCTTGCGTTGCATGCGACCAAGCTAACGTCCGCGCCCACACGCTGCAATAGCGTTTCGCGCGGTTCGTCCCGCGACAGAAGCGATTCGTCCCAAAACCCTTGCCCAGCCCCGGCGCGAGGATGAGGTTGCTGCTGCAGGCCCGTCTTTTCGTGGCCGCCGCAACGACAGCACGACATCACAACAACTTCAGGGGAGAGAACAAGAAGATGAACAGGATCATCCGCACGACACGACTGCGCAAGAGCAGTCTGGCGCTCGCGCTCGGCATGTGTTTCGCAGGCGGCGTCTGCGCGCAGTCGAACTCCACCGGTTCCATCGCCGGTACGACCCAGGCCGGCGCGACCGTCACCATCGAAAATTCCGCGAATGGTTTCAAGCGCGAAATCACCGCCGATAGCAGTGGCAGCTATCGCATCGGCTCGTTGCCGACCGGCACGTACAAGGTCACCACCAATGGTCAGACGCGCGACGTCAACGTCACCATTGGCGGCACCGCGCAGGCGACCAACATCGGCGCCGTTACCGTTTCCGGCAACGGCGTGATCAATGCCATCGACGTGTCCTCGGTCGAGTCCACCACCATCCTCACCGCCGAACAGATCGCCAAGATTCCGGTGGGTCGCAACATCACCGCGGTCGCGTTGCTGGCGCCGGGCACGGTGCGCGGCGACGCCGCGTTCGGCAACCTCGCTTCGTTCGGCGGCTCATCCGTCGCCGAGAACGCGTATTTCGTCAACGGCTTCAACATCACCAACGCGTTCAAGAACCTCAACTTCGGCCAGGTGCCGTTCGAGGCGATTGCGGAGCAGCAGATCAAGACCGGCGGCTACGGCGCCGAGTTCGGTCGTTCGACCGGCGGCGTGATCAACCTGGTCACCAAGCGCGGTACCAACGAGTTCCACGCTGGCGGCAACATCTTCATCACGCCGGATTCGCTCCGCGAGAAGAACCCGAATGTCTACACCAACGGTGGTTACGTCGGTGTTTTCAACCAGGTCCGTCCGAGCATCCTGTATGCGGACAACAGCAAGGATTCCGCCGGCAGCAACACGACCGCGACGGTCTGGGCCAGCGGCGCCCTCGTCAAGGATCACCTGTTCGCGTACGCGTTGG
>NZ_DATGBO010000070.1:0-4996 GCF_035312645.1 Arenimonas sp. | reverse complement strand
GCAAGGTCTGACCGTGGAAATCAGCCATGATTTTTCCGACCGACGCGGCGACGTCGAGGCCGACCGTATCGACCAGTTCGATCGGTCCCATCGGCATGCCGAACTTGAGCGCGGCCTTGTCGATCACCGGGCCAGGGATGCCTTCGCTGAAGCAGATGATCGCTTCCTGCATGTACGGCGCGAGGATGCGATTGACCAGGAAGCCGGGCGTTCCAGCAACCGGTACCGGCAGTTTGTCGATCGCACGGCAGAACGCGGCGAGGCGGCGTTCCACTTCCGGATCGAGAAAGTCGTGCTTGACGATTTCCACCAGCGGCATCAGCGCGACCGGATTGAAGTAGTGCAGGCCGGCGAAGTTGGATTGATTCTTGAGATTGGCGCGCAACTCGGTCAGCGGAATCGAACTGGTGTTGCTGACCAGCAAGGTGCCGGGTTTCATCTCGTCTTCGAGCTTGGCGTAGAGCGCGCGCTTTGCGTCGAGATTTTCGAAGATCGCTTCGATGATCAGGTCGGCCTTGGCGACGCCGCTGCCTTCGACATCGGCAACCAGGCGCGCGCTGGTTTCGGCGCGCTTGGCGTCGTTCTTCACTTTCTTTTCGAACAGTTTCGCCGCGCGTTCCATCGCCGGTTGCACGTATTGCATCTCGCGATCCTGCAAGGTCACGTCGAAGCCGCGCAGCGCGCACCAGGCGGCAATATCGCCGCCCATTACGCCGGCGCCGATCACATGCACGTGCTTGATGCCATGTTCTTTTCCCCCCAGACCCTTGAGGCGATCCATCAGGAAGAACACGCGCACGAGGTTGTGTGCGGTCGGCGTGCTGGCCAGCTTCACCACTGATTTCGCCTCGGCCTTGAGGGCGACCGGTATCGGCTGGCCGCCGCTGCGTCGCCAGGTTTCGATCAGCAGGAAGGGTGCGGGGTAGTGCTCTTTGCGGGCCTTGCGCGCGGTCGCCTTGGCGATTTGCGGCGCGAGGATTTGCCGCGCCAACCAGGTGTTCGTGGCCCAGGCGAGCAGGCGCTGCTTGATCGAACGCTTGCCGCCGCGCTGCAGGAGACCGAGTGCGGCTTCAAGCAGCATCGCCGGCTCGACGACCTTGTCGACCAGGCCCATCGCTCTTGCCGAAGACGCCGACAGCGCGCGTCCAGTCAGCATCAGATCGAACGCGGCCGGCGCGCCGATCAGGCGCGGCAGGCGGACGCTGCCACCCCAGCCCGGATAGATGCCGAGCTTGATTTCCGGCAGGCCGATGCGGGTTTTTTCATCGTTGCTGGCGACGCGATAGCGACAGGCCAATGCGATTTCGGTACCGCCGCCCATGCAATGGCCGTGGATCGCCGCGACCGTGGGGCAGCGCAATTCGGCTAGGCGTTGGAAGATCAGTTGCCCGCGGCGTATCCAGTCCTCGACCAGTCCCTTGGCCTCGATTTCCTCGAAGCCCTTGATGTCGGCGCCAGGGATGAAGCCAGCGGCCTTGCCCGAGCGGATCACGATGCCTTTGGGCAATTCCAGCGCGATGCGTTCGAGCATCGCGTCGAGTTCGTCGATGACGGCGCGGGACAGGGCGTTGACGTTTTCGTCGGCGCGATCGAGCGTGAGGATCAGGATGCCGTCCGGGCGCAGCTCGGGTTTCCAATGGGCAAGGCGAAGGCCGTCGAACATGGCTGTTCCATACGTCAGGGTAGGGGAATGGGCCGTATCATCCGGGCAGGGTCGGGCCCCGGTCAATGACGGCGCCGCGATCCGGATGCGATCCGGCGGCAGTGGATCGCGGATCCGGTCTGTGTTGCGTGAAGCGCACAGCCCCGACATTCGCCCGATCGACGCCCGGCGCGAACTTTTCCGACATGGCATTGTCTTTCCAGCGGCCCCGTCGGCCGCAAGGAGCAGCGGCCCCGATGGGCGAGAACGAACTCGACCTGGATCTGGTCAAGCGTGTACAGCACGGCGACAAGACAGCTTTCGATCTGCTGGTGCGCAAATACCAGCACCGCATCGGCGCTGTCATTGGCCGTTTCGTACCCGATTACGCCGAAAGCCAGGACATCGCGCAGGAAAGTTTCATCCGCGCGTACCGGGCGATCGCCAACTTCCGTGGTGACAGCCAGTTCTATACATGGCTCTACAGGATTGCCGTGAACACAGCCAAGAACCATCTCGTCGCGATGAAACGCCGACCGCCGACCTCCGATGTCGATGTCGACGACGCTGAACACTACAGCGGCGCTGGCCGCATGCACGACCACGACACGCCCGAACACGAAATGCTGCGCCAGGAAATCGCCCGGGAAGTCAGCGATACCGTCGCCGAATTGCCGGAAGAATTGCGCCAGGCGATCACCCTGCGCGAAATGGAAGGCCTGAGTTACGAAGAGATCGCCGAGACGATGGATTGCCCCATCGGCACCGTGCGCTCACGGATTTTCCGCGCCCGCGAAGCGATCGACGCCCGCCTGCGCCCCTTGATGGACAGCGAACGAGTACGCCCATGAACAGCCTCGACGAAAAAATCTGCGAACAGCTCAGTGCCTTGATGGACGGCGAGTTGCCGGCCGATGAGGCGCGATTCCTCGAGCGTCGCCTGGCCAATGAGCCGGCCCTGCGCGAACGCTGGGAGCGCATGCAGCTTGCCTCGGCCTGCATGAAGGGGCAGCCGCTGCGCCTGATGCGCGCAAGCCTTGCCGAAAATGTCGCGAAGGATTTGGCGATCGAGCCGACGGCGAAAAAATCCCGACGCCCCTTGCTTGGTTGGGCGATCGCCGCGTCGGTGGCGTTGCTGGCCGTGGCATTCGGTCCACGTTGGGGCAGCCACGAAACGTCCAGCACGGCGCCTGTTCTCGCCGATACGCCGGTGATCCAGTTCGCGCCTTTCGTCGCCACGCCATCTTCGGCGGATCTGGTAGCTGAGGCGAGCGCCACGGCGGCGCCGATGGAATCGTTGATCAAGCCGGCACCGCGCAGTGTGCCGGCAAAAAATCCCGACATCGGCAAGCCGACGATTGCGGCGGTTGCAGGCACGCAGTCACCATCCGATTTCCCCTTGGTTGAAGGCAATGGGACCAAGGCCTGGCCGCGTTCGACGCTGCCATCAAACACCAACGACCCGGCGCTCGAGGCCTATCTCGTGCGCCACAACCAGATGATGAGCGATGACGGCCTGAGCGGTTTCGTGCCGTATGTCGACGTGGTCAGCAACGACCCGGGCAATGCTGCCGGCGAAAACCAGAGCGGGGGCACCGATAAGTGAAGTCGCGCGTACTTGTTCTCCTGCTGGCGGCCGGCCTGAGTCAATCCGCATTCGCGGACGAGCCCTCGGCACCGGCACGCTGGTATCAGGGCGCGAAGTCCTGGGTGAGCAGCCTGTGGGGACAGGATGCCGGTGCGTGGCTGGCGCGTATCGGCCCGGCGCTGACCGAAAAAAATTATCAGGGCACGCTGGTGATGGTGTCCGGCGCGCACATGGAAACGCTGGGTGTTTTCCATGCTTACGACAAGGGCGTGGAGCGCATGCG
Organism: Arenimonas sp.; assembly: GCF_035312645.1. Lineage (GTDB taxonomy): Bacteria > Pseudomonadota > Gammaproteobacteria > Xanthomonadales > Xanthomonadaceae > Arenimonas. The sequence goes on along the minus strand of NZ_DATGBO010000070.1, from coordinate 1,483 downwards.
CCTGGTCGCGCTGACTGGTCCACGCCGCGAAGTGATCCAGGACGACAAACTGGTCATGTGCATTGGCACAGGGATCGGCCCGGTCGGCTACGACGCCGATACCGCCGGGCGCTGGAATCCCGGCGGGCAATTTGCCGATGCCGCCGGTCTTGCCGGCTATCACGCCAAGCTTGGCGCGGTTGGACGCGTGGCCAATCGCGATGCCCAGATCGTCGACATCCAGGCGCGCGATCCCTGGCGTTATGGTTATCGCCTCTGGCTGGACAAAGAGACAGCGCTGCCACTGCGTCTGGCGTTGATCGGCGAGAGCGGGCAGTCGCTGGAGCAAATGGTGTTCACCGATCTGCAGATGGATGTGATGCCGGACGCGGCTGACCTGAAACCGTCGACGGATCAGGATCTGCGCCGCGTACAGACCTTGAGCGCTGGCAATGAAACCGATCCAGGCTGGCGCGTCGGCTCGCCGCCGCCGGGTTTCGTACTGCGCGGTGCGCGTCGTCTCGGTGATTCGGTGCAGTTGCTTTACAGCGATGGCCTCGCCAGCGTGTCGGTGTATATCGAACCGATGCCGAGTGCCGAGGTGGGGCGCTCGGCGATGCATCGCGGTGCAGTCAACGCCATTTCCTACTGGCAGGGCGGTCGCCGAGTCGTGGCGATCGGCAAGGTGCCGGTGCAGACCGTCGAATATTTCGCGCGCAACGTCCAGGCCGCGCCTGGTGTGAAGACCGGTGGCTGAGCGCCAGGCGCGCATCGTTGCGATCGCGCCGCAGGGTGTGCGGCTGCGCTTGCTCGGCAGTCGTTGCACTCCCTGCGAAAACGGTTGCGGTGGCCGTTGCAACCTGTTCGTCGGCGATGCCGAGGGCGAGCTGGAGTTGCCAGGTGAAAAGCCTGCTGCGCCGTTGCAGGTTGGCGATCTGGTTGTGCTCTCGCTGGACGATGTCGCGCTGCGGCGCAGCGCCTGGGCGGGCTACGGCCGCGCCTGGATTGGCCTGTTGTTGGGGGCTTTGCTGGGATATGCGCTAGGGCGCGGGCTCGGCATGGCCGTTGATATTTTCACCTGTGCCGGGCTTGTCGCCGGAACTTCCGCCGCCATATTTTCTTCCAAGCCGACGCTGGCGCAGCCACGCCTGGTCCATCCTGAAATGCATTCCTGACACTTTCGCAGAGTCGATTCCGCCATGAAGACGCTTCCACGCATCGCCATCACTTTTTCCTCGGTCGCCCTCGCTGGCCTGGTGTTCGCCCAGTGGCAGGATCGCGCCGTCGCGACGACTCCGGCACCCGCCGCGCTGACTCAGGCCAGCGTCGTACCGGCTGCCACTGCACCGAGCGCCGCGCCGTTGGTGAACCTGCCGGATTTCTCGCGACTGGTCGAATTGGCCGGGCCGGCGGTGGTGAACATCGAGGCGACCATCGGCAGCGGCAGCCGTCGCGCCGTCGCCCAGCGCGACGACGATGATTCCGATTTGTCGCAGCAGCCCAA
>NZ_DATGBO010000069.1:0-6314 GCF_035312645.1 Arenimonas sp. | reverse complement strand
TTTGTCGGTGGCGTGATGAATCTGGTTTGGATTGCCGTGTTGTCCGCGTTGATACTGGCCGAGAAAGTCTTGGCGGCAGGCCCTTGGGTCGGACTCTGCGCAGGTGTCATGCTCGTTGCTTGGGGTGCGGTTCTTCTACTGCGTTAGAGGACAGTCGCGACGTGCGATACACGTATCGTGATCCTGTCGACAGGACTGGATCGAGAGTCCGTTGGCGGCCGCCGTCTTGACGCGGAACCTGCGGACAGGCGCGCGAAAGCCGGCATTTTCTGGCATTGATACCCATGTTGGACTATCTTTCCGGTCAATCCCCCGCTGGCATGCGCAAGGTCTGCAATGTCGCGGGAACTCATTGGGTATCCTCCAGAACGGACCAGACGATGCGCATCTGCGTCTACGCGGCATCGAGCGCGCAGGTCGCGCCGGAATTTCATGCGGCGGCGAATTCGCTCGGGAAACTCATCGCCGGCAGTGGTGCCACGCTGGTCTACGGCGGCGGCTCGCAGGGTTTGATGGGAGCGGTTGCCGATGGCGCGTTGTCGCAAGGCGGTACGGTGATCGGCATCCTGCCGAAATTCATGGCCGACCTCGAATGGGGCCACCCCGGCTTGACGCACCTCGATCTGGTCGAGGACATGCGCGAGCGCAAGCACAAATTGTTGAGTGGCTCCGATGCGGTAATCGCTCTGCCCGGCGGCTGCGGCACGCTGGAGGAATTGTTCGAGGCGATCACGCTCAAGCGTCTGGGCCTGTATTTCAATCCGATCGTGCTGCTCAACACGCGCAACTTCTACGCGCCGCTGCAGGCCTTCATGCAGCAGGTGATCGAAGAGAAGTTCATGAATAGCGAACACGCCGCGATGTGGTCGCTGGTCGATTCGGTCGAAGCGGTGTTGCCGACCATCCAAGCCACGCCGCGCTGGCGCGAAGACGCCCGCGACTACGCTGTCGTCAGGTAACGCGTAGTCGCGCATGCCTGATGCAGGCAGCGCGCTTAAACCCGACAGCGAGTGCGGGAAATCAAACGCCGCGCGTCGCGCCGGCAATCAGTCCTCGTGCCCACCCGCAGCGACCGGGTCATCGAATCCGAAATGCGCGTCCGGCATCGACGAGTCCTCGTGATCCGATTGCATGTGCGTGGTGGTGACCGCGCCGGCGGCCGGCTGCACCTTGCCGCGGCCCTTGGGCAGTTTCGCGATTTCTATTTCGGCGGCAGCGATCAGTTCGGCGCGGCGGGCATCGGGAATTTCCTGCCAGTGGCAGTCGAGGATCGCGCCTTCGAGTGCGTACAGCAGATTGAGGCTGGGCTTGAAGCCGGCGCGCTTGATGCGCACGAAGGTCGGCAATGCGCCGGCGTCCTTCAGCTCCGCCAGCGAGCGGATGCCGGTCTGGCGCAGCCAGGCCATGCTCTTGGGGCCGATGTTGCGCAGTTTTTCGGTGCTCACGTCAGTGACTCCAGAAAGATCGCGGCGACCGTTTCCAGGCCACGTTGGTCATCGTCATCGAAACGATCGAGGTTCGGGCTGTCGAGGTCAAAGACGCCGATCAGATCGTTGCCGCGATACAGCGGTACGACCAGTTCCGAGCGCGACGCGGAATCGCAGGGGATATGGCCGGGGAAGGCGTCGACATCGGCGACGCGCTGCGTCGTGCGGGTTGCCGCGGCTGTGCCGCAGACGCCCTTGCCCAACGCGATGCGCACGCAGGCGGGCATGCCCTGGAATGGGCCGACGACGAGTTCCTTGCCATCCCAGAAATAGAAGCCGACCCAGTTCAGATCGGGCAGCGCGTGATACACCAGCGCCGACAGGTTGGCGGCATTGGCGATGCGATCGGGCTCGCCCTGCAGCAGGCCGCGCGCCTGCGCGGCGAGTTGCGTGTATTGCTCGGGCTTGCTGCCGGAAAGGTTGCTGCTGGCGAACATCGGAGGCCCTCGAAACAGGGTGCCCAGTGTAGCAGCGCACCGCGCTGGAGCCTGCCGGCATCGGGCCTGCTAAAGTTCGCCGATGTCCAGCCGCCCCGATTCCGACCTGCCCCTGATGGCCGACGGCTTTCGCGAGCGCGGCGCGCAAGTGACGCGGCAGGAAGCTTTCGTCGACGCGGCATTCGCCTTCGCGCTGAGCCTGCTGGTGATTTCCGCGAACGAGATTCCGAAAAGCATCCCGGCCCTGCTGCTGGCGATGCGCGGCGTGCCGGCATTCGCGGGCTGCTTTTTGCAGGTCGCCTGGTTCTGGCATGCGCATGTGCGCTGGAGCCGGCGTTACGGCCTCGACGATGGTCGCAGCACCGTACTCAGCCTGTTGCTGGTGTTTCTGGTGCTGGTCTACGTGTATCCGTTGCGCATCCTGTTCGGTACTTTTTTTGCCTGGATCAGCCAGGGCTGGTTTCCGTGGCCGATCGCGCCGCTGCACAGCATCGGCGAATTGATGTCGATGTTCGTCGTCTACGGCGTGGCGTTCGCGACGCTGTCGCTGACGCTCGCCGCGCTCTATGCGCATGCGCTGCGGCAGCGGCAGGCATTGAATCTCTCCATCGATGAAGCGGCGCAGACGGCGGGCGTCGTGGTGGCCTGGCGGCTTTCCGCCGCTGTCGGCCTGTTGTCGATTCTGGCCGCATTGATAATTACATTGACGTTGCAACCGGGCGAGGGTGACTGGCGTCTGGGCCTGCCGGGCATGCTGTATTTCACTTTGCATTTTTCCGGGCTGGTGATTCGCCGCACGATCGCGAAAGCACGGCTGCAGTATCAGCAGGAGCTGTCGCCATGACGGCAGGCGGCGCGCGCGGACTGTTCGTCACCGGCACTGATACCGATGTCGGCAAGACCGTGGTCAGTGCCGCACTGCTGCATGCCTTGCGTAACCGCGGCCAGAAAGCCGTGGGCATGAAGCCGGTGGCGAGTGGCTGCTGGCTGGGCGAGCAGGGCTGGCGCAATGCCGATGCACTGGCGTTGCAGACCGCCAGCGATCCGCTGCCCGATTACGCACTGGTCAATCCTTTCGCGCTGCCCGATGCCACCGCGCCGCAGATCGCTGCGGCCAAGGCCGGCATCCGCATCGCGCTGCCGCCGATGCTCGATGCGTACCGGCAACTCGCCGAGCAGGCGGATGTGGTGCTGGTCGAAGGCGTTGGCGGCTGGCTGGCACCGTTGACGGCCGAGCTTGATCAGTCGGCGCTGGTCACGGCCATGGATCTCGAGGTGATACTCGTCGTCGGCCTGCGCATCGGCTGCATCAACCACGCGCGATTGAGCGAGCGTGCGATCCGTGCCGAGGGTTTCAAGCTGACCGGCTGGATCGGCAATGCACTGAACAGCGAGCTCGATTTCGCCGCGCAATATTTCGATGCGCTGAGCGAGCAGCTCGAAAGCCCCTGCCTCGGTCGCCTGCCGTTCGCGCCGCATGCCAGCGCCGAACTGCGCGCGGCGCATCTGCAGATTCCGTTCTGAGCCACCCTTCACCACGGGCGGGACTTTTGGCAGGGTGGGCCGGGGGTTTCGTGGGCTAAACTGACCGGTATAGTAAATCCCGTACTGCTCACTCTTCGTGTCGAGGTCGTTCTATGCGCCGGATCCTGCCGCTTGTTGCGATCGTTCCTCTTCTTCTCGCCGGCTGCGGTTCTTCCGCGCCAGGCGGCGCCGGTCCTCCCGGCGGCGGCATGCCGCCGACCCAGGTCGAAACCGCGCACGTGGAGGCGAGGGCCTTGCCCGAGCAGTTCGAGACCGTCGGCAGCCTGCGCGCTGACGAGGCCGCGGTAATCCGTCCCGAGGTCGCGGGCAAGATCGAGAAGATCCATTTCACTGAAGGCCAGCATGTCGCCGCCGGCGCCTTGTTGTTCACGCTCGATGGCTCGCTGACCCAGGCCGATCTCAACGAGGCCAACGCCAATCTCGAAAACAGCCGCCGCGCCAGCACGCGCGCCAACGATCTCGCCGGCAAGCAGCTGATCGCCAAATCCGACCAGGACAAGGCACGTGCTGCGCTTGGCGTCGACCAGGCGCGTGCGGCATCGGCGCGCACGCGCTTGGAAAAAACCCAGATTCGCGCGCCCTTTGATGGTGTGGTTGGCCTGCGCGAAACCAGCGTCGGCGATTACGTGACCGTCGGCCAGGCACTGGTCGATCTGGTGCGTATGAATCCGATGCAGGTCGATTTCCGCGTACCGGAAGTGCAGCTCGCGAAAATGAAAGTCGGGCAGAAGGTGGCGGTGAGCGTCGACGCCTACCCGGACGGCGATTTCCCCGGCGAGATCAGCGCGATCGCGCCGACCATCGATGCCGCCGGTCGCAGTGCCTCGTTGCGCGCACGCGTCGCCAATCCCGATCTCAAATTGCGTCCCGGATTGTTTGCGCGCGTGCAGGTGGTGCTGGGCACCAATCCGCAGGCGCTGCTCGTGCCCGAGGAGGCGATCTGGCCGAACGGCGAACAGAAAATGGTCTATCTGGTGAACGACGGCACCGCCAAGCTCGTCGCGGTCACGCTCGGTGCGCGTCAGCCCGGCTTTGTTGAAATCACCGGCGGATTGAAAGCCGGCGACGAGGTGGTGACGTCGGGCCAGCAGAAATTGTTCGACGGCGCCAAGGTTGCGCCGGTCACCGCCAAGCCGGCGACCACCGCCTCCACTGCCGCCGCCAACTGAGGACGGAAAGCCATGGTCCTCTCCGATCTGTCCATCCGCCGCCCGGTGCTGGCGGTGGTGTTGAACCTCGTGGTGCTGCTGGTCGGCTTCATCTGCTACACGCGCCTGCCGGTGCGCCTGATCCCGAACGTCGACGTGCCCGTGGTCACCGTCGCAACCGGTTATCCGGGCGCGAACGCGCAGGTGATCGAATCGCAGATCACCAAGCCGATCGAAGACGCGCTCTCGGGCATCGAGGGCATCGACTACATCCAATCGGTGAGCCGCGCCGAATCGAGTCAGGTGACGGTTTACTTCAATCTCAACCGTGATGCCGATGCCGCCGCTTCGGACGTGCGCGATCGCGTCGCCCAGGCGCGCGGCGCGTTGCCCGACGAGGCCAACGAGCCGATCGTGCAGAAGCAGGAAGCCGATGCGCAGCCGATCATCTACCTGGCGTTTTCTTCCGACCGGCATTCGCTGATCGAGATCGCCGACGTCGCCACGCGCGTGGTCAAGGATCGCGTGCAGACGATTCCCGGCGTCGCGCAGGCGCAGGTTTACGGCAACCGTTACGCGATGCGCGTCTGGCTCAATCCCGAGCGTCTCGCCGGCGTCGGCCTGACCGCGGCCGATGTCGAAGCGGCGTTGCGCGCGCAGAACATCGAAATCCCGGCCGGCCGCGTCGAAAGCCAGCAGCGCGAATTCACCGTGCTCTCGGAAACCGACCTGAAGACGCCCGAGCAGTTCGCGCAGATCGTGCTCAAGGATTCTGGCGGCTACCTGGTGCGCCTGGGCGATGTCGCCAAGGTCGAACTCGGCGCCGACTCCTCGCGTTTCCGTGCACGCTACAACGGCATCAATGCGATCCCGCTCGGTATCGTCAAGCAGGCGGTGGCCAATCCGCTGGAAATTTCTGCCGCATTAAAACGCATGCTGCCCGAGATCACCCGCACGCTGCCGGCAGGCATGAAGGTCGAGATCGCCTACGACACCACGGTGTTCATCCAGAAATCGATCGACGAGGTCTACAAGACCGTTGGCGAGGCGGTGCTGCTGGTGGTGCTGGTGATCTTCCTCTTCCTGCGCAGCTGGCGCGCGGTACTGATCCCGATCGTCACGATCCCGGTGTCGCTGATCGGCGCATTCACGTTGATGTATGTCTTCGGTTTCACCATCAACACGTTGTCGCTGCTGGCGATGGTGCTGGCGATCGGCCTGGTGGTCGACGACGCGATCGTGATGCTGGAAAACATCTATCGCCATGTCGAGGAAGGCATGACGCCGTTCGAGGCGGCGCTCAAGGGCAGCAAGGAAATTGGGTTCGCGATCATCGCGATGACGCTGACGCTGTCGGCGGTGTACATGCCGTTCGTGTTTTCGACCGGACGCACCGGCAAGCTGTTCATCGAGTTCGCGCTTACGCTCGCCGGCGCCGTGCTGGTGTCGGGCTTCACCGCGCTGACGCTGTCGCCGATGATGGGCTCCAAGCTGCTGCGCCACGAGACGCAGCACGGCAAGTTCTTCGAGTTCGGCGAGCGCGTGTTGCGCGGCATCGACGGCGGCTACAAGCGCGCACTGCGTACCGCACTCGGCATGCGCTGGGTCATCGTGCTGGTGGCGGCGGTGCTGTTCGGCGGCATCTTCGGCTTGAAGATGTTGCTGAAACCGGAACTCGCGCCGCAGGAAGACCAGGG
>NZ_DATGBO010000068.1:0-5880 GCF_035312645.1 Arenimonas sp. | reverse complement strand
GCCGACGGCGAGCGTAATGATCATCAGTGCAGTCAGGGCCGGATTGCGGCGCAGACTGCGCAGGCCCAGTCCGAAGTAGTAGGCAAACATGCTGTTCTCCTCAGACGGTCGCGGCGACGGCGGCGAGCGAGGCGTTGGTCTCGCGCAGCAGATCGGAAACCTGGCCGTCGATGATGTGCACGTTGCGCTGTGCGCGTGCGGCGAGTTCAGGATCGTGCGTGACCATCAGGATGGTGGTGCCCTGCGAGTTGATTTCCTCGAGCAGCTCCATCACGCCGCGCGCCATCTGCGTGTCGAGGTTGCCGGTGGGCTCATCGGCGAGCAGCAGTTTCGGCGAACCAGCGAGGGCGCGCGCGATCGCGACACGCTGCTGCTGGCCGCCGGACAATTCCGCCGGGAAGTGTTTCGCGCGCGACGCCAGGCCGACGCGGCCGAGCGCGTCCTCGATGCGGGTCTTGCGGTCGGCGGCGTTGAAGCCGCGATAGCGCAGCGGCACGTCGACGTTGTCGAACAGGTTGAGGTCGGGAATCAGGTTGAAGCCCTGGAAGATGAAGCCGAGTTTTTCATTGCGCAGCTTCGAGCGTGCGTTGTCGTCCATGCCCTTGACGTTGACGCCATCGAGCAGGAACTCGCCGCCGCTGAATTCCTCGAGCAGGCCGGCGATATTGAGGAACGTGGTCTTGCCCGAACCCGACGGCCCGGTCACGGCGACGAACTCGCCTTCCTTCACGTGGATATCGAAACCACGCAGCGCATGCGTCTCGATCATGTGGGTGCGGTAAACCTTGCTGAGGTTGGTCATCTTGAGCATGGCGGGGTCCTTGGGGCGGGAATCGGGAATCGGGAATCGGGAATCGGGAATCGGGAATCGGGAATCGGGAATCGGGAATCGGGAATCGGGAATCGGGAAAAGAACTTGCGTCACCCCCGCGAAGGCGGGGGTCCAGAGTCTTTGCGTGGATGAGCGAAAGACACTGGATGCCCGTCTGCGCGGGCATGACGGAAAATTTTCTTGGAATGGATGGGATCACTCATTCACCGACACCCGCTCGGCATTGTCGAAGCTGTCGGTGCCGGCGATCACCACATGGTCGCCCTGCTTGAGGCCGGAAAGGACTTCCACGGCGCTCACGCTGGTCGCGCCCAATTGCACCGGGCGGCGCACGGCGATGCCGCCGTCCATCACGTAGGCGGAGCGACCGCCGCCGTCCTCGACGAAAGAACCGCGCGGCAGCATCAGCACGTTCGGCTTTTCCTCGATCAGAATGCGGGCATTGACGCGCTGGCTCTGGCGCAGGCCATCGGGCTGCTTGCCGTCGAAGCGCACGCGCGCGAGCACCTGGTTTTTCACCACTTCCGGTGAGATCGCCGACAGCTTGCCGGTCGCGGTGAGCGTGCCGATGCTGACTTCCGCGGACATGCCCAGGCCGAGGTCGTCGGCGTAGCTCTCCGGAATTTCCAGTTCCACTTCCAGGCGCGACAGATCGACTACGGTCATCAGCGGCGCATTCGCCGGCACCACGGCGCGGTCGGCGACCGAGAGCGTGCCGATCACGCCATCGACCGGTGCGCGCACCGACAATTCGTCGACGCGGCGCTGGATGTTGGCCACGACCAGATGCTGACGCTGCAACTGGCTGAGTTTGGTCTTGAGCTCGAGGCCGACGTCCTGCACTTCCAGCCCCGAGGCCTGTGCAGCCTGCTTGCTGCGGATCTCGGCGCTTTTGAGTGCATCCTGCGCACGCAAGAATTCCACTTCCGCGATCGCGCCGGCTTTGTAGCCTTTTTCGGTGCGTTGCAGGATGCGCTGTGCGCCCAGGCGCGACACTTCCGCTTCGTCGGCATCGCGACGCGCGATCAGCTTCTGTTTCTCGGCAAGGATGCGCTGGCGCGCGACTTCGTCTTCAAGTTGTTCCAGGCTCGACTGTTCGCGCGCCAGTTCGTTGCTCAGGCTGGGCGAGTCGAGCACGGCGAGCACGTCGCCTTTCTTCACCGCATCGCCGGCGTGGATCTTCAGCGTCACCGTGCTTTCGGCCGGCGCATAAAGCGTCGGGCTGACCGCGGCGACGACACGGCCGTTGACCGACGCGTCGCGCACCAGCGTGCCGCGGCTGACTTCGGCGATGCGCAGGCGCGATGCATCGATCGAACGATCGCTGCCGCGCCAGGCGCTGACCAGCACGACGACGGCGACCAAGGCTACGGCGGCACCGGCGAACAGCCACAGGCGGCGCTTGTTGGCCTGGCCGGGTGGCGGGGCGATGACCTTGTCCTGGGCGGAGGTGTCGCGAATCATGCGGGCGGAATCCTTTTTGCCATGGCGGTGTCCAGGGTCTTTTCAGCAGGTTTCGTGCCAGCTCCAAGCTACTGAAAACAAAGAAAATGATTTGGCGGCCCGGACTGTCCGCGGTGTCCGCTGGGCGTCCGCGCGAAAGCTGCGGACGCGGCGCCGGCAGCGTCGTCCGCCGCCGCCGGGAGCGAATTTCAAATGCGCTAAAATCGCGCCCTGTCCCTCAAGGTTGACCAACACATGTGCGGAATCGTCGGGGCGATCGCCCAGCGGGATGTGGTTCCCTTTCTGGTCGATGGTCTCAAGCGCCTGGAATACCGCGGCTACGATTCCGCCGGCCTGGCGGTGCTCACCGATGAGTTGCGCCGCGTGCGCCGCACCGGTCGCGTCGCGGAAATGGAAGCGGCGGCGCAGAGCGAAGGCCTGCAGGGCCGCATCGGCATCGGCCACACGCGCTGGGCCACGCACGGCGGCGTCACCGAAGGCAATGCGCATCCGCACATCAGCGATGGCGAACTCGCGATCGTGCACAACGGCATCATCGAGAACCACGAAGAGCAGCGCGAGAAACTGCGCGCGCTCGGCTACCGCTTCGAATCGCAGACCGATACCGAAGTCATCGCCCACCTGATCCAGCACTACCTCAAGCTCGAAAGCGACCTGCTGCGCGCCACCCAGCGCGCCGTGCGCGAGTTGACAGGCGCCTATGCGATCGCCGTGGTCAGCAAGCGCGAGCCCAACCGTTTCATCGCCGCACGCATGGGCTGCCCGCTGCTGGTCGGCCTGGGCGAGGGCGAGAACTTCGTCGCGTCCGATGTCTCGGCGGTGATCTCGGCGACGCGCCGGGTGATCTTCCTTGAAGAAGGCGACGTCGCGGAAATCAGCCTCGACGGCGTGCGCGTGTTCGATCTCGCCGGTGCGCCGGTCGAGCGCGATGTGCATGTTTCCGATGTGTCGCTGGCGTCGATGGAGCTGGGCCCGTACAGCCACTTCATGCAGAAGGAAATCCACGAACAGCCGCGCGCGCTCGCCGACACCATCGAGCCGGTGATCGCCGAAGGTTTCTCGCCGGTGCTGTTCGGCGCCGATGCCGCGAAGCTTCTCGCCGATGTCGAAGGCGTGAAGATCCTCGCTTGCGGCACCAGTTATTACGCGGCGCTGACCGCGCAATACTGGCTCGAAGCCATCGCCGGTCTGCCGTGCACGGTGGAGATCGCCAGCGAATACCGCTATCGCACGGCGGTGGCAAACCCTAAACATCTGATCGTCACGATTTCGCAGTCCGGCGAAACCCTGGACACGATGGAGGCGCTGAAATACGCCAAGTCGCTGGGTCACACCAAGACGCTGTCGATCTGCAACGTGCAGGAAAGCGCGATCCCGCGCGCGAGCGCCATGGTGTTCTACACCCGCGCCGGCGCCGAGATCGGCGTGGCGTCGACCAAGGCTTTCACCACGCAGCTGGTCGCGTTGTTCGCGCTCACCGGCACGCTGGCGAAACTGCAGGGTCGTCTCGACGCGACGCGCGAAGGCGAATTCCTGGGAGCGCTGCGGCATCTGCCCGGCAGCGTGCAGCACGCGCTGAATCTCGAGCCGCAGATTGTCGCCTGGGCGGACAAGTTCACTCCGAAACAGCACGCGTTGTTTCTGGGCCGCGGCCTGCACTATCCGATCGCGCTCGAAGGCGCGCTCAAGCTCAAGGAAATCTCGTACATCCATGCCGAGGCCTATCCGGCTGGCGAACTCAAGCACGGGCCACTGGCCCTGGTCGATGCGCAGATGCCGGTGGTGGTGATCGCGCCGAACGACGCGCTGCTGGAAAAAGTGAAGTCGAACATGCAGGAAGTGCGCGCGCGCGGCGGCGAGCTGTTCGTATTCGCCGATGCCGACAGCCACTTCAGCGAATCCGAAGGCGTGCACGTGATCCGCACGCCGCGGCATGTCGGCCTGCTCAGCCCGGTCGTGCACGCGATCCCGGTGCAGTTGCTGGCGTACCACACCGCGCTCAAGCGCGGTACGGATGTCGACAAGCCGCGCAATCTCGCCAAATCGGTGACGGTGGAATAATTTCCAACCGGGAAATGCGATCACCGCTGTTCGGCATTCGCCAGTGACGGCGGAATAGCGGGACGAGAGCTGGCGAATGCTTCGACCGGTCTAAGGTCCCGCATCCTGTTTTTTGTATTGCCTGGCCAGTTGACTGCCGACCCTCAAGGAGTACGATCCGAGGCCCAACCTGCACCCGGAGGCTCGTCATGAGTATTTGGGAGATCAAGGGCGCCGAACTGGTCAATTGCAGCTGTGAATACGGCTGCAACTGTCAATTCAACGCACTGCCGGACAAAGGCCACTGCCACGCGGTGGCGGGCATCCAGATCGACGAAGGCCATCATGGCGAAACGCGGCTGGACGGGTTGCGGCTCGCGGCGATCTTCAAATGGCCTGGCCCGATTCACGAGGGCAATGGCGAAGCGATCGCGTTCGTCGATGCCAAGGCCGATGACAGGCAGCGCGAAGCGTTGCTGCGGATCATGACCGGACAGGACACCGATCCATTCGCGACGATGTTCGCTGTCTACGCCTCGACCGTGACCAAGATGCACGCGCCGGTGTTTACCGATATCGATCTCCAGCTCGACATCGACGGCCGCAAGGGTCGGGTTTTCGTCAAGGATTACATCGACACTGTCGGCGAGCCAATTCGCAACAAGGTCACCGGTGTCGAATCCCGCGCCCAGATCGTGTTGCCGGACGGGTTCGAATACGCGATTGCCGAGATCGGCAGTGCCTCGAGCCAGACCACGGGACCGGTCAAGGTATCCCTGACCAACACCTACGGACAGTTCGCGCGCCTGCACCTCAACAGTCATGGTGTTGTTCGCGCCTGAGTCGTGGCGATCTTGTCCGTGTCGGCACTCGAACGCCTGTTGAAACGCGACGGCGCGATCACTGTTGTCGGTCTGTTCGTCCTGTGGGTGTTGACCTGGACATACATCGTGGCCGGTGCTGGACTCGGCATGACGGCCTGGGAGATGACGCGGTTGGTGCTGCTGCCACAGCATGATGGCGCGGTCACGACGATGACGATGCCTGGGGCGGAGATGGCAGCTGCGATGACAGGGTGGAGCCCCGGATACTGGGCGCTGATCATCGGCATGTGGTGGACCATGATGGTCGCCATGATGATACCGAGCGCCGCGCCGACGATTTTCCTGTATGCCCGCGTGCATCAACACAACAGGGCACAGGGGCGGCTCGAGGCTGAGCATGCGTCGACTGCCGCGTTTGTCGCAGGTTACTTCCTGACATGGCTGCTGTTCTCGGTCGCTGCCGCGGTGCTGCAGCAGAGGCTGGAAAGTGCGGGGCTCATCTCGGCGATGGCGATGGGTTCGCAAGTGCGCTGGCTATCGGGCACCACGTTGATCGCGACGGGTCTGTATCAGCTGTCGCCACTGAAAAATTCCTGCCTGTCGCACTGTCGCGAACCGGCGCGGTTCCTCTCCCGGCATTGGCGACCAGGCGCCCTGGGCGCGTTGCGGATGGGCGTTGTCCATGGTGCCTACTGCATCGGTTGCTGCTGGATGCTGATG
>NZ_DATGBO010000067.1:0-12876 GCF_035312645.1 Arenimonas sp. | reverse complement strand
GTTCCTAACTGCCGAGCCAACGTAAAGAAAGCTGGATTGCGTGAGCAATTCGGCTGTCTCCTCATCCTCTTCCAATTTCACATAGCGCAGAAGCTCTTTCTTAGAGACCCCAGGATCTTTCATGTCGCCCCTCCTTGAGCGCTAACACCTGAGTTAAGCCGCCGCGAAGCGGCGTCGGCTTGGACGAATTGTTAGGGGGCAGCTGCGTTGCCACAGCACTTCTTATGCTTCTTGCCGCTGCCGCAAGCACATGGCTCATTTCGCCCCTGTTTCTTCCCCGGCGCTCGACTTGGCGCTGAGCTCGGCGCCACCGAGGAAGGACAAGCCTGTTCGACGACCTGATTGACCGTGATGTTGTTCGTAGTGCCCGACGGCGAACTCATAAGCTGCGCAGTGGCGAGAACTAGAGCTAAAAAGCCGTACAACTCCCCGCGGTCAGTTGGCAATAGATCCGCCAAACGGCGGAAGCCGGGGAGTTCGGCGCGAATTTGCTCCGCAACCTCTTCAGGGGCAGCGCGACGTTCCGTGGCGGCTTGGATCAAGCTAGCCAGTTCCCGCAGCTCTCTGACTGTGCGGTCGGGCGCTGACAGAATCTCAACGGTGTCTCCGATGAAGTTAAATACTCCATCGGGCACGTGGCCCGTGCCGCCGCACTTGGGACAGGGACCAGAGCTGCAGCCGGAGAAATTAACATGCAGCGCGTTCTCTAAGAAGAACCCGGAGGCAAATGGAGTACCGCAGGAATCACAGAACGCTGGTACGGCTGGCATCGAACTCTCCCTGCCCCCCTGACACCTGAAACACGGGGACGCCGAGACCGCAGGCCGCGGTGTTCCCCTTGATTGAATAGTTAGATGGCAGCCTAGCAAGAGTTTGTGCGGGGTGCCACGAAACGCGATGCCACAATGATAGGCAGCGGGGGAAAATAATTGCGGGACGTGATGTGCGGCGAAGCTTGAATGTGCCTGCCGGGAAACTGCACGGCGCGGACTCAAATATTGCTGAGGTACAACCCAGAAACTTTGCCCACCTAGCACCTGAGTTTGGCGGCGGCCGCGCAGCAGCAGTTGTTTATCGCTCCGGCTTCTGTCAGGGAATTCCTACTAGGTGGGTAAGAAAGCAGTGGAGGCTGCCGTCGAGTCCAGCGCAGGCAGCAATGTCTTCGCCAAGCACTCGCGGTCTTGCCGCTCCTACAGCGGAGCAGCTACCGAAATCACCCGAAGGAATCAGCCGCGATCAGTCGCCGGCAAATGCTCGGGTTCCGCCTGCGCTGCGGCCAGCCATTCGCGCATCGCTGGCAGCGCATAGATCGCGGCGGCGTAATCGCGTGCAGTCGCATCCATCTCGACGCCATAGGCGACAAAACGCGTGCACACCGGCGCGAACATCGCGTCGACGATGCCGAATTCGCCGCAGAGAAAATCGCCGTCGCCGCCGAAGCGCGCACGCAGGTCGCGCCAGATCGCCTGCACACGATCGATGTCGCGCTGCGCGTCTGCATCCCAGCGATAGCCGTTGCGTTCGCGTCGGCAATTGAGCGGCAGCTGCGTGCGCAGCGCGGCGAAGCCGGAATGCATCTCGGCGACGGCGCAACGCGCCGCGGCGCGCGCCTTCGCATCGATCGGCCAGGCGCGACCCGCCAGCCAACGTTCGTTGATGACTTCGCAGATCGCCAACGAATCCCAGATCGTTTCGTCGTCGACCAGCAGCACCGGCACGCGCCCCGTCGGCGTGTAGTCGCCGATGCGCTGGTAAAACTCCGGCGTGTCCAGCGGCAGTTTTACTTCGTCGAACGCGACGCCGAAATGGCGCAGCAGCAACCAGGGCCGCAGCGACCACGAGGAATAATTCTTGTTGCCGATCACCAGGGTTGGCATGGATCCATCCGCCTTGAAAACACTGCCGGAAAAATAGTCGCTGCGGCGAAGGCACGACAGCAACAGGCGCCGCTGATCTACACCGTCACGCTGCTGATCGCCTGCGTCTGGTTGCCGCCGTATTGCCGCGCCTTGCCGACGGCCTGGGCAACGCGTTCCATCATCAGCTGCGAGCCGCGCTCGCCCGGCTGCGCGGCGGAAATGCCGATGGTCGCGGTGAGCTTCTCGATGCCGCTGCCGGCCGGCAAAGCCATTTTCGCGACGGCAGCGCAGATGCGGTCGCCGAGCTCTCGCGCTAGGCCGAGCTTGCGGCCCGGCATCAGCACCAGGAATTCATCGGCAGCAAAGCGTCCGACCACATCGCCGTAGTCGACCTCCTCGCGGATCAGGTCAGCCACCGAATTCACCACGCTCGCGATCACATCCTTGGGCACCGCCTCGAACTGGTCCAGACCGACGCGCATCACCGCCAGTGGCTTGTGCTGCAGGAATGCGAGCTCGTGCATGCGTTGCAGATGCTGATCGATCATCGCGCGTTTGTAGACGCCCGATTCGCTGTCGATCTCTTCGGCGTGCCGCTGCAGCATCGCTGCGGCCGCTTCATCTCCGGCGGTCGTCGCCAGCGCGGCGAATTCAGCGCACAGGTCGAGCTCGTCCTCGCTGTACAGCACATCGGATTTGCGCTCGATCAACAACGCGCCCCAACCCGGCTTGGCGATCGGCAGCGGAATGACGGCCAAGCGCACCTGCTGCAACGGGCCTTCCGGGCCATCGAAATCGATGCCGATCTGCTGCGGTGCGCGCGAACGGCTGAGATTTTTCATCAGCTGCGCGCGACGGTCGAGCAACACCTGGTAGCGCGGCTCGGCGGACTTCGGCTCGACCAGCAACAAGTCCTCGTGGTGATAGTTCATCGCCACCACCGCCGACGCCAGTTGCGGCAATACCGGTTTCAGGCCTTCGAGCAGGCGCCGGTACGCGACCCATTCGAGGTCGCCCTCGGCAGCATTGACCAGTGCCGATTCCAGCCCGGCCATCAACTGCGCACGTGCCTTTTCTATTTTCTCGACCGTGCTCAGCTCCGGCACGATCGCGCGCTTGGCCTGGGCGCGCACCTGCAGTTTCTGCCGTATCCACGGCAGCACGAGATACAACGCCAGCAACAACGCGATCAGCAATTCGTAACCACGACGCAGCATCAGCGTCATCGGCAGCATCTGCTTCATCGCCAGGAATTGCGCGACCATCGCCGCGATCACGCCCAGGCAAACCAGGATCGGTCCCCAGCGCCACTGCCGCGGATCCATTGCCAGCGCGACGATGCAGGCGAGCATCACCAGCGCCCGCAACACGATCGAGGTCAGCTGCAATTCCGGCAGATCCACCAGCGGTACGAACACCGCGACCACCGCCAGTGCAAGAAAACCACCGCCAGCAAGGGTGAGCACGCGTTGCAGATCGGGAGAATTTTTTTCCAGCCCGGCATAACGGCTGGTGCTCCACAAAAGCGGCGCGCAGGCGAGCAGCCACAGTGCCGGAACGATCTTCGGTCCGAAGCTGGCCAGTCGCGCGCCCAGCGGCACGGCATCGAGATGATCGTTGGCAGCAAGGCAGGCGATGCCGCAGACCACCGTCGCCAGCAACACACTTGCGCCGCCCGAGGTCGGCGATTGGAACTGGCGGAAAATCGCCACCAGCGCGATCAATACCAACAGACCATAGAGCGAGCCATAGAGACGCTGGCTGGGACGATCACGACTTTCCAGATCGTCGGCGGCGATGATTTCCGGATGCAGGCTGAGGAAACCCTCGCCATCGATTTCCACGTACAACGTCGTCGGCCCCTGCAATTGCTCGGGCACCGGCATCAGGAAAGCATCGGGCCATTCGGGATCGGGCTCGGCTTTTTGTCCATGCCCAGTTTCGGCGACGACGGCGGTCGGCGGCCCGGGTACATGCAGGCGCGCGGTCTTGATCGCCTGCCGGTCCAGGCGCAGCCATTGTCGGCTGCCATCGGTCGGCAGATCGGTGCGCAGACGCAGCCAGATCGTCTTGCCCGGCTGACCGCGGGCGCCGAGGGTGTTTTCGAGTATCGGCGTGAAGCCCGGCTGTGCGCGCCCGGAAAGAATGTCCTCGAGCGGCGTACCGCTGGGCGTTTCCATGATCGCGAGCGCGGGCTTCGGCGTGTCGGCTGTCGCGGCAGGCGCGGATGTCGCCGGCGTCTGCGCGGCCGCGCTGATCGCGACCAGCAACGCCAGGCAGCCTGCCCACACCCTGGATCCCGCCTTAGCCATTGATGCCCCTCCGGATCGGGAAGTGTGCCGCAATTCGCGTTGTGGCACAGCCACCCTCCAGAGACGTGTCCGGGTGCTCAGGCAAGCAGTCCGTCGATCGCGGAATCGGGCTCGTCATCGGGCGAAGCCCGGCCCAGATCCAGCCCCGCCAGGCATATCTGCGCCTCGTCCCAGGCGGCATCGGGCACGCAAACCTGCACCAGTCCCGACATCGGCAACTCACCCAGCGCCCCGGTCAGATATTCGCCGCGCACAAATACCGGCAGGCCGGCTGCTTCCAACGCATGCTTGACCAGATGGGCATCGACAACATTGGCTGCGTCATACACGACCCGCATTCGCATCTCCCCCGGCCCTGACGATTTATACCGCATGCGCGGCGGCACGGGGCGCGACCCAGCCGGTAAACTACCGGTCTTTCCGCTTTCGGTCTTCGCCCTTTTCCATGGCCCCCATGAGCAAGCTCCCGCCCGACGCCGTACCCGCCAAGCCTTCTGCCAGCAGCGATGCCGCAGTTCCCGTGGTCGAGAAAAACGATTTCATCCGGCAGATCATTCGCGAGGACCTCGCCAGCGGCAAACACGCCGCCGTCCACACGCGCTTCCCGCCCGAGCCCAATGGCTACCTGCACATCGGCCACGCCAAAAGCATCTGCCTGAATTTCGGTATCGGCCTGGAATTCGCCGGCCCCTGCAACCTGCGCTTCGACGATACCAATCCCAGCAAGGAAGATCTCGAATACGTCGCCGCGATCCAGGACGATATCCGCTGGCTCGGCTTCGAATGGTCGGAGCTGCGCCATGCCTCGGATTATTTCGAGGTGTTCTATCGCAGCGCGCTCAAGCTGATCCGCGACGGCAAGGCCTTTGTCTGCGATCTCGATGCCGAACAGGTGCGCATCTATCGCGGCACGCTGACCGAACCAGGCCGCAACTCGCCGTTCCGCGACCGCAGCGTCGAAGAAAACCTCGATCTGTTCCAGCGCATGCGCGCCGGTGAATTTCCCGATGGCGCGCGCACCCTGCGCGCGAAGATCGACATGACCAGTGGCAACATCAACCTGCGCGATCCGGCGATCTACCGCATCCGCCACGTGCACCACCAGAACACCGGCGACGCCTGGCCGATCTACCCGATGTACGACTACGCGCACTGCATCTCCGACGCACTCGAAGGCATCACGCATTCGCTGTGCACGCTGGAATTCGAGGATCACCGTCCGTTGTACGACTGGTGCATCGACCACATCGATCTCGCCGGCAACCCCGACCTGTGGCAGCCACTGGTCGCCGCCGGCCTGAAGACCGTCATCAGCAAGCCGCGACAGATCGAGTTCTCGCGCCTGAACATCAACTACACCGTGATGAGCAAGCGCAAGCTCATGGCTCTGGTCAACGAAGGCCTGGTCGCGGGCTGGGACGATCCGCGCATGCCGACGCTGCAAGGCCTGCGTCGTCGCGGTTACACACCGGCCAGCCTGCGCCTGCTCGCCGACCGCGTCGGCATCAGCAAGCAGAATTCGCTGATCGATTTCTCCATCCTCGAAGGCTGCGTGCGCGAGGACCTCGATGCCAACGCGCCGCGGCGCATGGCGGTGATCGATCCGCTGAAAGTGATCATCGACAACCTCGACGCGCACCACGAGGAAACGCTGACCTTCTCCAATCATCCCAAGAACGAAGCCTTCGGCAGCCGCAGCGTGCCGTTCTCGCGTGAGCTGTGGATCGAGCGCGAGGATTTCATGGAAGTGCCGCCGAAAGGTTTCCACCGCCTCGTGCCCGGTGGCGAAGTACGCCTGCGCGGCGTCGGCATCGTCAAATGCGTGGACGTGGTGAAGGACGGCGATACGGTGACCGCGCTGCATTGCACGCTCGACCCCGAATCGCGAGCCGGCCTGCCCGGTGCCGACCGCAAGATCAAGGGCACCATCCACTGGCTCAGCGCGCGCCATGCCGTGCCGGCGGAAATCCGCCTCTACGATCGCCTGTTCTCGGTCGCTGATCCCGACAACGACGAAGGTGGCCGCGACTATCACGAATGCATCAATCCGGAATCGGTGCGACACGTGCGCGGCTATGTCGAACCGGTTGCCGCCGGCGCCGCGGTCGAACAGAACCTGCAGTTCGAGCGCCTGGGCTATTTCGTCGCCGACCGTCGCGACCATCGTGAAACGCATCCGGTGTTCAACCGCACCGTCACGTTGCGCGACAGCTGGTCGAAGCCGGCCTGAGCATGAGCCGCGACGCGCACAGCGGCGCCTGTCTGTGCGGTGGCATCCGCTACCGCATCACTGCGCCCCTGCGCGACATCGCGCATTGCCATTGCTCGATGTGCCGCCGCAACAGCGGTGGCATCGTCACCACCTGGGTGACGGTGCCGCGCGCGGACTTCGTGCTCAGCCAGGGCGAATTGAAAAGCTACCAGTCGAGCCGCAGCACGCATCGGCAGTTCTGTCCCGACTGCGGTGCGTTGATCGCGTTGTTCACCGACCTCGCGCCGGAATCGGTGGACGTGACCGTCGCGACGCTGGATCATCCCGAGGATCACCGGCCGCATCGCCACATCTGGTTCCGCGATCGCCTGCCCTGGCTCGACCTCGACAAGGAGCTTCCGCATGAAGACGGCGAAACGTATTAGAACCGCGTGTACGACGGCGCTGTTGCTGATCCTCGCCGCCTGCGCCGCGTCGCAGGGCAACGGCACCGCACCATCGGCTGCCGCGCCGCCACTGGCCTCGACACCGACGACCACGGCGTCTTCCGCCTCGGCATCGACATCCGCACCCACGCCGGCCCCCGCAACGACGGTGATGACGACAACGCCTGCCACCGACATCGCCGCCGCGATCACCACGCCAGCAAAGAAATTCCAGATCGCCGCGATCGACCAGCATTGCAAGACCGATGCCGACTGCGCGATCAAGGATGTCGGCAGCTGCTGCGGCTATCGTCCCGCCTGCGTGAACATCGACAGCAAGACGCATCCGGAACAGGTGAAGGCGCAATGCGCCAAGAGCGGCCAGATGGGCATCTGCGGTTTTCCGTCGATCTCCGGCTGCCAATGCGTTTCCGGCCAATGCGCGGTGCGCAATGGCACCGGCAACAACAATCCTCTGGGGACGTGATGCTTTACGGACAGATCCATCTCACGCTACCGCCCTGGATCCACGATGAAGTGGACGCCACCCGCGTTTATGCCGACAACGAAAGCCGCATCGCGCTGGCGATCGACCTGTCGCGGCGCAACGTCGCGCATCGCAGCGGCGGACCATTCGGCGCGGCGGTATTCAACGAAGCCGGGCGCCTGATCGGCATCGGCGTCAATCGCGTCGTGCCTTCGAACTGCTCGATCGCCCACGCCGAGATGATGGCGGTGGCGACCTGCCAACAACGCATGCAGCGCTTCCGTCTCAACGACGGCGACGGCGATGGCGATGGTCGCATCATCCTGGCGACGTCGTCGCAGCCCTGCGCGATGTGCTACGGCGCGCTGATCTGGGCCGGCATCGACGAACTGCTGATCGCCGCACGCAGCGACGACGTGCAGACGCTCGCCGGTTTCGACGAAGGCCCGCTGCCCGCCGACTGGGCCGGCGAATTGGAAAAACGCGGCATCCGCGTGCAACGCGATCTGATGCGCGATCACGCGCGTGACGTGCTGCGCGACTACGGCGAGAGCGGCGTTGTTTATTGATTCTTCTCATGTAGGAGCGACGCAAGTCGCGACACGCCTCCGTAACGTAAATAAATCGCGACTTGCGTCGCTCCTACATGGATTGGACACGCGATGATCGCTGAAGGCCTGCTCTGCTACTGCCGCCCCGGCTTCGAGCCCGAGCTTGCCGCCGAACTGAGCGAACGCGCGGCGCTCGCCGGCATCGCGGGCTATGCGCGCACCGAGCGCAACAGCGGCTTCGTGCAATTCCTCGGCGAACACGGCGCGGCGATGTCGAAGGCGCTGCCGTATTCCGGCCTGATCTTCGCGCGACAGAAATTGCGCCTGCTTGCCGAGTTGAAGGATATTGATCCGAAAGACCGCATCGCGCCGATGTTCGACGCGCTCGCCGGCCGTGGTCGTTACGGCGATCTGTGGGTCGAACATCCCGATTCCGACGAATCGCGACAACTCGCCGGACTGGCACGTTCATTCGCCAATGCACTGCGCCCGGCGTTGCGCCAGCGCGGCCTGCTCACCGACAAGGAAGATCCGCGCCTGCCGCGCCTGCATGTCTGCTTTCTCGATGGCAATCACGCGCTGCTCGCGGCCGGCGATGTCCGCGACGGCTCGCTATGGCCGCTGGGCGTGCCGCGCCTGCGCCAGCTCAGCGAAGCGCCGAGTCGTTCCGCGCTCAAGCTCGAAGAAGCGATCCTCACACTGATGACGCCCGACGAACGCGAGCGCCTGCTCAAGCCGGGCATGAACGCCGCCGACCTCGGCGCCGCACCTGGTGGCTGGAGCTGGGTGCTCGCGCGCCAGCACATCCGCGTTGCCGCGATCGACAACGGCCCGCTGGCCGAATCCGCGCTCGCCACCGGAATCATCGAGCACATCCGCGCCGATGGTTTCCTCTGGACACCGCCGAAGCCGCTGGACTGGATGGTCTGCGACATGGTCGAGTCGCCGCGAAAAGTCGCGACGCGCATGGCCGAGTGGTTCGCCCACGACGGCTGTCAGCACTCGATCTTCAACCTCAAGCTGCCGATGAAAAAGCGCTGGGACGAAACCCGGATGTGCCTGGAACTGTTCGAAAACAAAGCCGGCAAACCACTGATCGTCCGCGCCCGCCAGCTCTACCACGATCGCGAGGAAATCACCGTTTTCGCGAGCAATCCCGAGGCCCGTCCGCGTGCGCTGTGATCGCTTGATCCGTGCGCTGGGCATCGTGCCGCTGGCTTTTTTTCTGTTGCCGCTCTGCGTGCAGGCACAGAGCCAGTCGTCGTACTTCGCCGCCGCTGATCTCGATCACGACAAACGCCTGTCGCTGGTCGAATTCCAGGAGTGGATGAGCTACGCCTTCCATCGTATGGACGCCAATCACAACGACGTCCTCGAACCCGAGGAACAACACGTGACGCGAGCCACGCGACTCACGCTGGCGGAGTTGCATACGCGCCAGGCCGAGCAATTCCGTCGTCAGGACAAGAACGGCGACGGTTACCTGAGCCAGAAAGAATTCCTCGCACCGCCGGGCTGATGCGAAACCCGTAGGAGCCAGCTTGCTGGCGACACCGCATAGGGTCGACGGCCTCGATCGTCGCAATCAGATGGACAATGCCGTAGTCACTGCCTGGATAAACAGAGTCGCCAGCAAGCTGGCTCCTACGGGCGACTACAACCCCGCTGCACGCTTCCACAGAAACTGCCCGAGCATCGGCAGCTTGCCTGCGAGGCCGAGGGCATGACCGCGCAGCAACGTCGGCAACACGGCATCGTTCGAGAACGCCGCGTTGATCGCCTCGAACGAGTAGGCCGCCAACGCGTTCTCGCTGCTGCGACTGCGCGCCCAGCGCGCGAGGCGGTGCGGCGCACTGAAATCGCGACGATCAGCGAGCGCCGACCGCACCGAATCGCGCAACGCCGCGACATCGCGCAGGCCGAGATTCACGCCCTGCCCTGCCAGCGGATGCACGGCGTGCGCGGCGTCGCCGATCAGCGCGATCCGGCCGCTGACCATTTCACTGGCCAGCTGTCGGCGCAGCGGGAACGAGGCACGCGTCGAAACTGAAATCACGTCGCCGAGACGGGCGTCGAAAGCCCGCGTGAGCTCGCGACAAAAAGCCGCATCATCGACGGACAGCAAGCGCGCCGCTTCGTGTTCCGGCAATGTCCAGACGATCGAGCTGCGGCCGTCCCTGCAAGGCAGGAATGCCAGCGGGCCGGTCGGCAGGAAGCGTTGCCAGGCAGTGTCTTCATGCGCGTGCTGTGTACTCACGTATGCGACGACGCCGCATTGCCCGTAGTCGCGTTCGGTGACACTCAAGCCGATCAGATCGCGAACGCGCGAAGTGGCACCATCGGCGCCAAGCACGAGCTTCGCATGTAGACGCTGGCCATTGGCGAGCGTGACCGTCGCAGCATCGGCATCCTGTTCCAGCGCTTCCAGGCGCTCCGGGCAATGCCGCTCGATGCGTGCGTCGGCGACGATCGCAGCCCACAGGCGATCGACCAGCAGGCCGTGTTCGACGATATGACCCAGGCACTGGCGGCCCAACGCATCGGCATCGAAATCCAGCTCACCGCCGCCGCCCGCGTCCCAGACGCGCATCCGCCGATACGGCTGCGCGCGCGCGGCGACGACCTGCGGCCACACCGCCAGCGCTTCCAGCAAAGTCTGCGAATCGGGAGCGAAGGCATAGACGCGCAGATCGTGCGACTCCGCCCGCCAAGGCTTGGGCTCGTGCGCTTCGACGATCGCGACACGCAGGCCTTCGTTCGCCAATGCCAGCGCCGCGGCCGCCCCGACCACGCCCGCACCGATGATGACAACATCGAAAGCGCCGCGCCGCGTCATGCTCGGCCCCGCGCCAGCGCCGGCACTTGTCCGCGCAAACCCATCGCGCCCGAGAGCAGCGGCGCCGAAAGACCTTCGCTGTTGCCGATCGCGAGCAAACCGAGCGAGCGCAGCAGGTGCATCGGGAAACTGTCGTTGGCAGTGATGCGCGCCAGGCCGTCGCTGAATGCCAGCGTGCGCTCGCGATCTTCGCGACGCGCTTCGACGTAGGTCGACAACAACGCGGCATCGCCGGGGTCGTCGCCATCGAGCAATTCCGCGAGCATCAAGGCATCGCGCAGGCCGAGATTGAAACCCTGCGCACCGATCGGATGGATGGTCTGCGCGGCATTGCCCATCAACAGACTGCGCGGCGCATCGAGGCGTTCGGCGAGCACGCGCACCAGCGGATAGGCGTTGCGCTTGCCGACGCGAAAAATTCGCCCGGCGCGCCAGCCGAAACGCTGCTGGAAATAGTCGATGAAGCCGGTGTCGTCGAGCGCCAAAACACCCGCCGCGTCTTCGCGCGCGACGCCGCAGACCGCGCCGTAATCGCGGCCCATCGGCAGCAACGCGACCGGACCCTGTTCGCTGAAGCGCTCGTAGGCGGTGCCGTCGGCGGCGCGATCGGCGGCCAGGCTGCAGACGAGCAGCGTCTGCTGGTAATCGTGTTCGATCGTGCCGATACCCAATGCCGTGCGCACGAAAGATCGCGTGCCGTCAGCAGCGATCAGCAATCGCGTGCGCAGCGTGTGCGTTGCGTCGTCCTGCTGGATCTGTACGCTCACGTCGTGATCGCCTGGGCTGACCGCGCTGACCGTCGCCGGACGCAGACGCTGCAGATTCCTGATTTCGGACAGGCGCATTTCCAGTGCCGCGCCGAGATCGCTGGCCAGCACCACCGCGCCGAAACCTTCGCGACCGACATCGCCGGCATCCAGGCGCACCGCGCCGAAATCGCCGACGCGGCTCACGTGCAACTTACGGATCGGCGAAGGTGCGGTCGGCAGTTTCGCCAATACGCCCAGCGCCGCGAGCGCATTGAGGCTGGCCGCGGACAGTGCGAGCTTGCGCGTATCGAAACCGGGCGGACTCAGATCGGGCGCAGTGGCCTCGACCAGCGCGACCCGATACCCCGAACCTTCCAGCGCACAGGCCAGGCTGGCGCCGACCAGACCGGCACCGACCACGAGGATATCGACGGCCATAGCTTCGACGTGTTCGCTCATCGGCAAATGATACCCGCCGCCCGGGGTCTCCCGGGTGGCCGAGTTCCGCTAGAATGTCCGGCGATTCTCCTGGAAGCACGATCATGAACCTGACCACCAGCCAGCGCGCGGGAATCCTGTTGGCGCTCGCCCTCGTGATGATGGGCACGCGCATCAACCATTTCTCCGCGATACCCGACGCCTCCTGGGCCCTGTTCTTCATCGGCGGCTTTTATCTGCGCGGCATCAGCCGCTGGGCATTCCCGCTGCTGATGGCGCTGGCCGTCGCCGTCGACTGGTACGTGATCACCGCCAGCGGCCTCGGCTTCTGGGATCACTACTGCGTCTCTGCCGCGTACTGGTTCCTGGTGCCGTCCTATTTCAGCCTCTGGTTCGGCGGCCTGTGGCTGCGCAAGCATTACCAGGGCTTGAGCCTGGCTAGTTTCGGCTTGCTCGCGCTGAGTTTTCTGGTTTCGGTCACCGCCTGCGACGTGATCTCGAACGGCAGCTTCTACTGGCTCAGCGACAGCGTGCACGGCGCAACATTTGCCGGCTGGATCAAGAATCTTGGCGACTGGTACCTGCCCTATCTCTACACCGCGTCGATATACGTCGCCGGCGCGGCCGTGCTGCACGTCGTGGTCGCGTTGATTGCTGGCAAATTGCCGGTCACGGCGAAGGCGGACAGCCGCACCGCACTCTGAAGGATCCGTCGCCATGGGCAACCGTCTTTCCAAGATCTACACCCGCACGGGCGATGACGGTTCGACGGGACTCGGCGACGGCTCCCGCGTCTCGAAGGATTCGGCGCGCGTCGCCGCTTACGGCACGGTCGATGAAGCCAACTCGGCGATCGGCCTGATCCTCGCTGGCGACATTCCCGAGCCAGTGCGCGAAGTATTAGTCGCGGTGCAGCACCAGTTGTTCGATCTCGGCGGCGAACTCTGCATCCCCGGCCATTCGGCGATTTTCTCCGCCGACATCGACCGTCTTGAACAACAGCTCGA
>NZ_DATGBO010000066.1:0-21482 GCF_035312645.1 Arenimonas sp. | reverse complement strand
AAGATCGCCGAGGAGTACATCAGGTTGTCGTCGAGGAAAAGTTTGAACAGATCGTTGCCGATGTCGTAGTGCGCAGCGATGTTCTTGCGGCTGCCATCGCGGGTATTGCGCCGGAACGCATGCAAGGCTTTCATCGCCAGTCCGCCCAGGCGTGCGAGCCCGCTTTCCATGCCGTCGAGCAGGTCGCGGTTGCGCACCAGCAGCCGCACCAGACCGACGAGATCGTCGCAATGCCACAGTCCGTCCATATAGGACTCGCCTGCGCCGACCGAACCGTTGCCGGTCGCAGCGCGATAGAAGCCGGCATCGCGGACATGCAGCGTGACGTTGAGCGCATCCGGCGCGTTGGCGCGCCCGATGCGGACGTCGCCGAGCGCATCAACCACGCGCAGCTCGCCGCCGCGCAAGTTCGCCAGACGCGCCAGCAATTGTTTGCGCAGGAATCGATCGAGGCTTCCGTAGCCGGCGTCGCTGCCGGTGTCTCGGATCAGGGTGTCGGCAGGGCTGCTCATCGATGACTCCGGGGCGGGGCGATGGTTTTCGGGTGCGGTTGGAATGGAATGCGCTTGAACCAAAGCCGGGCCGCCTGCCAATAAATACCGATGGCGAT
This sequence comes from Arenimonas sp., assembly GCF_035312645.1. GTDB lineage: Bacteria > Pseudomonadota > Gammaproteobacteria > Xanthomonadales > Xanthomonadaceae > Arenimonas. The sequence continues at coordinate 20,872 of NZ_DATGBO010000066.1, read as the reverse complement.
CTTTGCGGTGAGCAAGGGATAACGCGCCAGACATGAAGCCAATGTGTTTGCATCGAGATCATGTCGATCCAGGACGAGGGTGGCATCGAATTCGCGGGTGTCGCCGGCGAGCACATCCATGTGCACGCGCAACTGTTCGCCGGGGATCTCAAACGCCCACTGGTATTGCCGCTGCATCGGCAGGAACGGCGAGACATGGAACTGCTTGTCAAATTGCCAATGCAGGCTGCGTCCGAGCCGGATCGCCTTTTCTGCGGGAAGAAAATACGCGTGGCGTTCGCCCCAGGGCGTGTTGGTGATCTCGGCGAGAATCCATTCCAGCGTCTGCCCGTCGTCGGCAAAGCCGTAGTAGAAACTCACCGGGTTCATGGTCACGCCGAAATAACGACCATGGGTGAGCAGGCGTATCGGTCCGGTCGGACGTCGCCCTGATTCGCTCTCGACGCGATCGCGCACGGCGGCATCGATGCTCAGCGCAGGGTCGCCGAAATAATCGCGACGGCGGACCTGTGCAAGGTTGCGGCGATCGAAGGACCAGAACCAGCGCCGCGAAAAAATCGCATCCAGCTCTGACAGGTCCAGATAGAGCTGGAACATCCGGTAACGGAAAGCGTGCGCCTTCGGATGATAACGGCGATGCCGCACCCAGCCTTCGTAGATGGCGCTCTTGAACGCAGCGGGTGTATTCACAGCGTTCACCAGCTCACGCCCAGCGCGTGCGCCACGTCGACGCCGCTGCGCAGGCCGTCTTCATGAAATCCGAAACCCCAGTACGCACCGGCGAACCAGCTGCGCTTGACGCCATTGATGCGCTCGCGCCGGCCTTGTGCCGCGACGCTGGCATGCGTGTAGACCGGATGCCGGTAGCGCATCGTCGCGATGATCTTGTCGGCGGCGATGTCGGCCGTACGATTGAGCGTGACCACGAAAGGTTCCGGCGAGGCGATCGACTGCAGCAGGTTCATGCAGTAGCTCACCGTGCACTCGCCGCCCGGCGTTGCTGGAATGTAGGCATTCCATGCCGCCCAGGCCTTGCGCCGTTTCGGCAGGATGCGCGCGTCGGTGTGCAGCACCGTTTCGTTGTCCTGGTAGGTGATTGCGCCGAGTATTTCGCGCTCGTCGTCGCTGGCATCGGTGAGCAGCGCCAGCGCCTGGTCGCTGTGGCAGGCGAACACGGCCTGGTCGAAGTCCTCGTTGCCCGCGCCGCTGTCGATCAGCACACGCCCGGGCTCGCGGCGCACCGATCGTACCGGCGTCGCCAAACGCGTGTTGACCGTCCACTCGCGTTCCAGTGCTTCGATGTAACGCGATGAACCACCGCTCACCACACGCCATTCCGGGCGCTGATCGACCTGCAGCATGTGGTGGTTGTCCATGAAGCGGACCAAATATTTCGCCGGGAAATCCAGGATCTTCGTCGCTGGCGAAGACCACAGCGCCGAGGCCATCGGAATCAGGTGGTTCTCGATGAACAATCGCGAGTAACCGTTCGCCTGCAGGTAGTCACCAAGACTCGGGCCGGGGCCGGGGCCGGGGTCGGTGTCGTGCAGCAACGCGCTGCATTCGCGGTAGAAGCGCAGGATCTCGCGAACCATGCGCAGGAATTTCGGCGAGAGCAGGTTTCGGCGTTGGCAGAACATCGCATCGAGGGTGGTCGCATTGTATTCCAGTCCGGAGCGTGCGTCCTGCACCGAAAAACCCATTGTGGTCGGCTGCGAAGCGATGCCGAGTTCGGCGAACATCCGCGTCAGCAACGGATAGTTCATCGGGTTGTGCACGATGAAGCCGGAATCGATCGCGTACTCGCGCCCGGCCTGTACCACTTTGTGCGTATGCGTGTGCCCGCCGAGGCGCGATTCTTTTTCGAACAGCACGACCTGATGCTGTCGCGACAGCAACCACGCGGCGCCGAGGCCGGCGATGCCGCTGCCGATCACCGCGATCTTCATGGCGTGCCCGCGACGTGCGGGCGCGCATGCCGCATCGATGCCGGCACCGATTTCAGATCCCAGACCAGGCCCAGCGCGGACATCAGGCGCAGGACATAGAACGTCACGTCGATTTCCCACCAGGTGAAGCCCTGGCGCGCAGAGCCCGGGAAGTGATGGTGGTTGTTGTGCCAACCTTCGCCGAACGTCAGCAGCGCCAGCAGTGCATTGTTGCGGCTGTCGTCGCGTGTCGCAAAACGCCGACTGCCCCAGCGATGCGCCAGCGAGTTGATGGTCACCGTGATATGGAACAGCACCAGCGTCGAAACGAAAAACCCCCAGATCAACAATTGCGGCCCGCTCGTGCCAAGCGTCGGGTGCACCCGCTGCAACCAGCTGCCGAGCAGATACAGGCAGACCGCGAGCAGCACCGGCACCAGGATGTCGAAGCGATCGAGCAGGCGCAGTTCCGGAAAACGGGTGAGGTCCTTGACGGCTTCATGCTGCGTGGCGAAGCCGCGCGGCGTCAGGAACCAGCCCATGTGGCTGCGCCAGAAGCCATGCCGCGGTGAATGGATGTCCTGCGCGGTATCGGCGTGACGATGATGGTGGCGATGGTGAGCTGCCCACCAAAGCGGTCCGCGCTGCACGCTTGCGGCGCCGACGACTGCGAAGAAAAATTGCAGCGCGCGCGACGTCCGGAAAGCCCGGTGCGAGAAATAGCGATGGTAGAAACCGGTGATCGCGAACATGCGCACGGCATACAGCGCCAGCGCGGTCGCCACCGCGAACCACGACGTGCCCACCCAGAACACGCCGAGGCAGGCCAGATGCAGGGCGATGAAGGGCAGCACGCGCAGCCAGTCGATGCGGTCCATGCCGGTTTCGGCGACGCCGATGGCCTGCGCGGTGTCGAACCAGCGCAGCACGGCCACGAAAATGCGACGCCAAAGCGGAAGTCTGACGTCAGGGGAGGTGTCGATCATGGGCGGCGATGGTCTTTGCATTGCGGTGATGGACGGGTGAACCGAGACATGCATTCGCGCTGCACTTTCCGCAGCGTCCTGGTCCGTGGCGAAGAAAAATGGAATTTCCGGCGCGGCGGTAGCCATTGCTCTTACGCTGCGGCATCCTCCACGGATGCAGAAGAAATCCGCTGCCGGAAAATCAACGGTGCCGCGTCATGGCGTGGCGCGCGCGCTGTCGAAACAGGGGTTGGGCTCGCGCACGCAGGCAGCGGCGTGGGTGCGCGAAGGCCGCGTGAGTGTCAACGGCCGATGCGTGCGCGATCCGGAATTCCCCGTGCGCATCGGCGTGGATCGCATCGTCGTTGCCGGCCGGGAAGCAGCAAAGGCGCCGCGTCTGGTGCTGATGCTCAACAAGCCGCGCGGGCTGGTGACCAGCGCCAGCGACGAGCAGGGGCGCGATACCGTCTATCGCTGTTTCGAATCAGCGGCGCTGCCGTGGATCGCGCCGGTCGGAAGATTGGACAAGGCCAGCGAAGGCCTGCTGCTGATGAGCAACGATCCGCAATGGGCCGCGGGCGTCACCGATCCCGAGCGCGGGCCGGACAAGACGTATCACGTGCAGATCGATCGCCTTCCCGATGCTGCGTTGTTGACGGCGCTGATCGCCGGCGTCGATGTCGACGACGAAATATTGTCGGCGAAATCGGTGCAGCTGCTGCGCAGCGGCGCGAAGAATGCCTGGCTGGAAATCGTGCTCGACGAAGGCCGCAATCGACAGATCCGCCGCCTGCTTTCCGCCTTCGATATTTCCGTGCTGCGCCTGATCCGCGTCGCGATCGGCCCGCTCGCGCTTGGCGAGCTGGCGAAAGGGCAGTGGCGTGAACTCAGCGCCGATGAAATCGCGATGCTGACGTTTTTGTAGGAGCGGTGCGAGCCGCGATTTCTTCCGATTGCGGAAATGCATCGCGGCTTACGCCGCTCCTACATGCACATGCGATCTATTTGATCACGCCGAGACTCTTTCCCACCTTGGTGAACGCGGCGATCGCGCGGTCGAGGTGTTCACGACTATGCGCAGCGCTCATCTGCGTGCGGATGCGGGCTTGGCCTTTGGGTACAACCGGGAAGAAGAAGCCGATCGCGTAGATGCCTTCTTCCAGCAGGCCGGCCGCGAACTGCTGCGCCAGCGGTGCGTCGTACAGCATCACCGGCACGATGGGATGCACGCCGGGCTTGAGGTCGAAACCAGCGGCCGTCATCTGCTCACGGAAGTAGCGCGTGTTGTCGGCAAGTTTCGCGCGCAGATCGTCGGCGGTGGCGAGCATGTCGAACACCTTGATGCCGGCCGCGACCACGTGCGGCGGCAGCGAATTGGAGAACAGATAGGGGCGCGAACGCTGGCGCAGCAATTCGATGACCTCGCGCTTTCCGGCAGTGAAGCCGCCGAGCGCGCCGCCCAAGGCTTTGCCCAGCGTGCCGGTGAAGATGTCGATCCGGTCGAGCACGCCCTTGGCTTCCGCCGAGCCGCGACCGCTGGCGCCGATGAAGCCAGTCGCGTGGCATTCGTCGATATGCACCAGTGCGCCGTATTTTTTTGCCAACGCGGTGATTTCGTCGAGCGGCGCGATGAAGCCGTCCATCGAAAATACGCCGTCGCTGGTGATCAGGATGTCGCGCACGCCATCCGCGCGTGCCTGCTTGAGCTGCGCTTCCAGGTCGGCCATGTCGCTGTTGGCGTAGCGATAGCGTTTGGCCTTGCACAGGCGCACGCCGTCGATGATCGAGGCGTGGTTGAGGGCGTCCGAGATGATGGCGTCCTGTTCGCCGAGCAAAGGCTCGAACAAGCCGCCGTTAGCATCGAAGCAGGCCGCATACAGGATGCTGTCTTCGGTACCGAAGAACTCGGCGATCTTTCTTTCCAGCTGTTTGTGCAGGTCCTGCGTGCCGCAGATGAAACGCACGCTGGCCATGCCGAAGCCGTGGCTGTCCAGGGCATCCTTCGCCGCCTGGATGACTTCGGCGTTGTCGGCAAGACCGAGATAATTGTTGGCGCAGAAATTGAGCACGCGGCGGCCGTCGGCCAATTCGATCTCCGACGACTGCGCCGAGGTGATGATGCGTTCGGACTTGAACAGGCCCTGTTCGCGGATGGCGTCGAGTTCGTCGCTGAATCGGGAGGCGCTGGTCATGGAGGAGGGCTCTGTGAAGTCGAGGCGGGGATTATCGGGCATGCCTGCGCTCCTGCCCACGATCGCGCCGTTGGCGGCGGGAAGGGCCGGAATTCCGGCATACCCGCACGTATCGAAATTTATGATGATTTTATGTAAAAGATTCGACAATGGGTCATCACTCGGGCTTAATAAACCCGACCTGCACCGGGACGGATCCCTGGGTCCCCGCGCATCATGTTTTTTTGTTCTGCCGTGCCGAACAATCCTTAGGAGAGACCAATGAATTTGAACAAGTTGAATCTTGCCCTGTCGCTCGCGCTGTTCGCTCTGCCCCTGTCGGCGATGGCGCAGGACCAGACCGCCAGTACCGCACCGCAGCCCGCTACCCAGGATGATTCGACGCAGGCCGACGCCCCGCAGAGCGAAGCCCCGGCCAAGGCCGATGACGAAGCGGCGACCGAATCCAACCTCACCTGGAATCTCAGCGCCACATCCGACTATGTGTTCCGTGGCGTTTCCCAGAGCAATCGCGATCCCGCGCTGCAGGGCGGCTTCGATTACGCCTTCGGAAAATCCGGCGTTTATGCCGGCACCTGGGGTTCGAACATCGACTTCGCCGATCGCAACGGTCCCGATCTCGAGATCGATACCTACATCGGCTGGAACCATGATGTCAGCGACGATTGGAACGTCGATGTCATGCTCACGCGCTACAACTATTTCGGTTCGCGCAAGAGCTTGTATGGCGACATCGATTACAACGAGCTGATCGGCAAGGTCAAATACCACGACATGCTGACCTTCACCCTCGGCTATACCAACGATTACGCCAATACCAGCGACCGCGGCCTGTACTACTCGGTCGGCGGCAACTGGGACGTCGGCAATGAGGTCAAGTTGAATGCGAGCATCGGCTATACCGATATCGACAACACCGACACCTACACCGACTGGAATCTCGGCGTCAGCCGCAAGTTTGGTCCGGTGGAAGCGGCGCTCAACTATTACGACACTGACGCCAGCGGCCCACGCCTGTCCGACACGGTGGTGCTGAGCTTCAAGATCGGCGGCTGATTCCGGCGCTCATCGCAATGAAAAACGGGGCGCTTCGGCGCCCCGTTCTTTATTGTTGGCGATGAAATTTTTACGCGGTGAATACAGGCGTCTTCGTGGCGATGAGTACGCCGGTATTCCTGGGGCCTTCCGCTCGGCGCACGCGACGCTGTTGCGTCGCGTTGGCGCGCCTTGTTACGACCAGCTACACACAACCTTGCCGCAGGTGCCGGCATCCATCAGGTCGAAACCTTTCTGGAAATCATCGATGTGCACCTGGTGCGTGAGCACTTTCTGCAGCGGGAAACCGGTCAGCACCATCTGCGTCATCTTGTACCAGGTCTCGTACATTCGCCGGCCGTAGATGCCCTGCAGCGTGAGGCCCTTGAAGATCACCTTGTCCCAGTCGATGCCCGCGCCTTTCGGCAGGATGCCGAGCAGCGCGACCTTGCCGCCGTGGTACATGCAGTCGAGCATGTCGTTGAACGCAGCCGGGTTGCCGCTCATTTCCAGGCCGACATCGAAGCCTTCCATGTGCAGGTCGGCCATCACTTCCTTCACCGATTGCTTGGAGACGTTGACCACGCGCGTCGCGCCCATGTCGGCGGCGAGTTTCAGGCGGTAGTCGTTGACGTCGGTGACCACGACGTTGCGCGCGCCGACGTGTTTGCAGATGCCGGCGGCGATGATGCCGATCGGGCCGGCGCCGGTGATCAGCACGTCCTCGCCGATCACGTCGAATTCCAGTGCGCAATGCGCGGCGTTGCCGTAGGGGTCGAAGAACGCGGCGAGCTCCGACGGGATCTGGTCGGGAATCGGCCACAGGTTCGAGGCCGGCATGGCGATGTATTCGGCGAACGCACCGTGGCGGGTGACGCCGATGCCGATCGTATTCGGGCACAGATGCTGGCGACCGGCGCGGCAGTTGCGGCAATGGCCGCAGACGATGTGGCCTTCAGCGGAAACGCGGTCGCCGACCTGGTAACCGGTGACGCCAGTGCCGAGTTCGACGATGCGGCCGACGAACTCGTGGCCAATGACCAGACCGGGCTTGATCGTGCGCTGGCTCCACTCGTCCCATTTGTAGATGTGCAGGTCAGTGCCGCAGATCGCGGTTTTTTCCAGCTTGATCAGCACCTCGTTCGGGCCGGGCGTCGGCACCGGCACCTGCTCCATCCAGATGCCTTTCTCGGGCTTGCGCTTGACCAGGGCTTTCATCATCGCTGCCATGGGATTTCCTTGCGGCGGGAGCGGAGGCGGGGCGGCAATTATAAGGCCGGTGGGCGATGGTCGTGTCGCTGCAGGCCGTAGCGGCGCCGGCAATGACCACCGGCATTTGCCCGGCCGCGAGAGTTCTGGCTAAGGTCGGGGTTTGTCCGCACCCAGGGAGAACCACCTTGCGCCTTCGCCTGCTTACCCTCGTTACCACCGCCTTCGTCGCGACCCTCGCCCATGCCGATGAAGGCATGTGGCAGCCGCAGCAGATGGGACAGCTGTCCAAACAGCTCAAGGCGCGCGGCCTGAAGATGGATCCTGCCGACCTCACCGACCTCACCCGGCAGCCGCTCAACGCGGTGATCAGCCTCGGTGGCTGCACTGCGAGTTTCGTTTCGCCGCAGGGCCTGGTGGTGACCAATCATCACTGCGGCTACGGCGCGATCCAGTACAACTCCACGCCCGAGCGCGATCTGCTCACCAATGGTTTTGTCGCGAAAAGTTTCGCCGAGGAATTGCCGGCCGAACCGAACGCACGCATCTACGTCACCGAAGCGATCACCGACGTCACCGCCAAGGTCAACGACGGTTTGAGCAAGGGCATGGACGGCAAGGCGCGTTTCGACGCGATCGACAAGCACAGCAAGGCGCTGGTTGCCGAATGCGAAAAAGACGGTGGCTATCGCTGCGAGGTCTACAACTTCAATGGTGGCCTGCAGTTCTCGCTGATCCGGCAGATGGAAATCAAGGACGTGCGCCTGGTCTACGCACCGCCGGAAGCGATCGGCAAGTTCGGTGGCGACGTCGACAATTTCGAATGGCCGCGCCACACCGGCGACTGGTCGTTCCTGCGTGCGTACGTCGGCAAGGACGGCAAGCCCGCGGCATTTTCCAAGGACAACGTGCCGTATCAGCCCAAGAGCTGGCTCAAGGTCGCCAGCGACGGCGTCAAGGCCGGCGACTACGTGATGGTGACCGGTTATCCCGGCTCCACCAGCCGTTATCGTCTCGCCGATGAAGTGCAGAACGCGATCGACTGGCAGTATCCGACGACGGTGAAATACCTCGCCGACTATCTCGCCATCCTCGACAACGCCGGCAAGGGCAACAAGGCCGTCGAATTGAAATACGCGTCGACCGTTGCCGGCCTCAACAACGCCATGAAGCTTTACCAGGGCCAACTCGATGGCTTCGCGCAGATGCACGACCCAGTCGGGATGAAACGCGGCCAGGAAACCGCGCTCAAGAACTGGCTGGTCAAGCGCGGTGCGGTCGGGGCCGAGCAGACGCAGGCGATCACGCAACTGGAAAGCGAACTCGCCGCGACGCGCACCACGCGTGAGCGCGACATGTGGTTCAACACATCGGTCGGCGGCGGTCTCACTGGCACGGCGATACGTCTGTATCGCAATGCAATCGAACACGCGAAGCCCGATGCCGAGCGCGAATCCGGATTCCAGGATCGCGATGCGCCGCGCCTCGAAGGCGGCCTGCGCGCGCTCGACAAGCGCTACGACGCCAAGGTCGACCAGTCGCTGATGGCGCTGCGCCTGAAGCGCTACGCGGCATTGCCGGTCGCGCAGCGCGTGCCCGAGCTCGATGCCTGGTTGGGCCTGAAAGCCGGTGACAACGCCGTGGCCGACCTCGACGGAAAACTCGCCGCGCTGTATGCCGGTTCCGAACTCGGCAGTGTCGACGCGCGCCTGAAATGGCTCAAGGCCGACCGCGCTGCGATCGAGGCGTCGAAGGACCCGGCGCTGCAGCTCGCAGTGAAGATGATGCCGGCGCTGATGCGCAGCGAACTCGAAAGCAAGGCGCGCAGTGGCCGCGTCTCGGCGCTGCGTCCGCAGTACATGCAGGCGATGATCGACTTCAATGCCGCGCAGGGCCTGCCGGTGTATCCGGACGCGAACAGCTCGCTGCGCATCACCTACGGCAGCGTCCGCGGTTATTCGCCAAAGGATGGCGAGCAGATGACGCCTTTCACCACGCTCGCCGGCATCACCGCCAAGACCACGGGCGTCGACCCGTTCATCACGCCGAAGTCCGAGCAGGACGCGATCGCCGCGAAAGCCGGTGCGCAATACCGCATGGCGGCGACCGCGGACGCGCCCGGCGACGTGCCGGTGAATTTCCTCAGCGACGTCGACACCACCGGCGGCAACTCTGGATCGCCCACGCTCAATGCCAAGGGCGAACTGGTCGGCCTGTTGTTCGACGGCAACTACGAGAGCCTGAGCGCCGACTGGATCTTCAATCCCGACCTCACGCGTTCGATCCACGTCGATTTCCGTTACACGCGCTGGGTGATGGACGAAGTCGACCACGCCGAGCGCCTGCTGACGGAAATGGGCCTGCCGCACGATTGATTCACGGCACTGCCGATGTCGGATGCGCTGCGGCGCTCCGACGTCGGCGGGTCCGTTTCCGATACATGAAGGCAGCGCGCAGCGCCGTGTTGCCGCTTGTCCGGCCCAGACCGGCTCAGTCGACGTGGTAACCCTTGTAGCGCGTGTTGTGCGGCGCCATCAGTTCCGCTTCCGGACGCTCGGCGCTGTAGTAGTACATCGCGAGCGAGCGCCGATACTCGCCTTCGGGGATTTCCAGTGGCCGCGGGTGGCCGTGGAAAGTATCGCTGCGGGTGTTGAAGATCACCGCGCGGTTGAACAACGGCGCGATGCTGGCGACGCGATGCGAGGCATCGGTGGCCCAGAGCTCCAGGTCGCCCTGCCACGCGTCCTGCCAGTCGCGATTGAAGTACAGCAGCAGGTTGATGCGGCGATGCGCATGCAGGCGCGGATGCCAGTTGAAATCGGCATGCACGCCCAGGTGACCGCCGCGTCCTACCAGATGCGCGCCGCCGCCGAACAGATGCGGATCCGGCAGCAGGTGCTCGATGCCGGTGAGTTTTTCCAGAAAATCCACAAACGGCCCGCTGTTTAGCTGGTGCATCGCCATGCAGATCGGCGCGGGCAGTTTCTCTTCGTTGGATGAGGACAGTTTCATCTCGAAACCGGCTGCGGCATAGCGATCCCAGCCGGCATCGTCTTCCGCTCGCGGGAAATTTTCCAGGATCGCCTGCGCGGCTTTTTCTTCGATGAAATCGTCGATGACGATGTGCGGAAACGGCGCGGCCATCTGGTAGCGCTCGCTCTCGCGGGTGGCGATGTCGTCCAGGCGTCGCGGATCGAAAATGAACTTCATGGGCCGGGCAGGGCTCGCGTGACGGATGACGAAGAGAAAGGCGGCGCGGACGCGGTGCCCGCGCAACGCGTGCCGCGGATGCGGATGTGACGGTCTACAGCTCGATCCGGAAACCCAGCGACAACACCTGTTCATGCAGATAGGCGTGGGCGAAGCGCTGTCGGAATTCGATGAAGCCGGATTTGCCATGGGTGAAGGTGAATACGCTGCCGAGCGCGATTTCGCCCCAGCCCTTGTCGGGGTCTTCGGTATCGAAGGTGATCGGGTTCTGGCGCGGATCTTCGATCAGGCGCACGGTGACGGCGCGCCGCGCGTTGCTGAATTCCTGACGCCAGCCGACACGCAGCGATGGCTGCCAGATGCCCCATTCGCGCGAAATGGTCTTGTCGAGAGTGAAATCGACGCGCGCGCGTCGTGTCTGCACCGAACGCCCCGGCACGCTCAGCGCGAGGCCGGCGCCGCCGGATTCGCTGTAGGGATCGATGCTCGTGCGGCTGGCGTCGACGCCGAAATCGAGGATGCGATCCCAGCCGTTCTTCGACCAGGTGCCGGTGGTCGACACGCCCTGCACGCTGCGCGTCGCATCAGGATTGGCCAGCGCGCGGCCACTGATCGCCAGCGGCCCCGAGGGCAGCATCAGGCTGTAGTCGATGTCGCGCACCAGGTCGTAGCGGCCGCGCAGGAAACCGGCGTAACCGTCCAGACTCCAGGTGTCGGCGTAGGGGTGGCTGATCGTAGCGATCAGGCCGGTGTAGCGCGTGTCGGCGCTGCCGGAGTCGCCATTGAACGCCAGGCTTTCGACGGTGTGATTGAGCGCAAGCCCGAGCAGCCATTTCGCCGATGGCTGCCAGTTCGCACCGGCGGTGAAGGAATGCGTGTCGGCATCGAAGCCGGCTTCGTTGAGGCCTTCGTCGCGCTTGAGGCGCCCGACATCGGCGGAGAAGAACAGCGACCACTGCGCGGCGAGATTGTCGGTCGCATTCAGGCCCAGGCTGCCGTCGGCGCGTTGCCCGTAGACCAGGCTGACCGGATTGCCGGCGAGGTCGCTGGCGTTGACCGATTCCATGCCGGAAAAATCACGGGTCGCGATCCGTCCCTGGCCGGGAATCTGATTGAGGCGCTGGCCGGTCGCGGCGATGAAATCGGCCTGCGGATCGAGCGATGCGTTGGTTTCGCCGCAGCGCTGGAACAGCACGGTGTTGTTGATCGCTGTCGCGCAGATCGTGCGCCAGCGCGTGGCCAGGGCGACGGCCGGCGTCTGCGCCTGCGCCGGGGTCGAGAGCAGGGCGGCGATGGCCAGGGCCAGGGGGCTGAGCTTTCGCATGGGTTTCTCCCGTGATTGGCGACAGTCTAGCCAACTTTTGGCACGGTCTTAACGGGGTAAGGTGGGAGATAGTCCGTTGTTGCCTTTCCGGAGTCCGCCCATGCGCCGTCTTGCCCTGTTCACCGCTGTCGCCCTGTCCCTGTCCTTTGCCGCGCAAGCCAATGAAGGCATGTGGGTGCCGCAGCAACTGCCGGAAATCGCCGGGCCGCTGAAGCAGGCGGGCCTGAAGCTCGATGCTAAACAACTCGCCGACCTGACCGGCCAGCCCATGGGCGCAGTCGTCGCGATCAATGGCTGCACGGCGTCCTTCGTTTCCCCGCAGGGCTTGATCGCGACCAACCACCACTGCGCCTACGGCTCGATCCAGCTCAATTCCTCGCCGACGCGAAATCTGATCCGCGATGGCTTCAATGCCGCGCAGCTGTCCGATGAGCTCACCGGCGGCCCGAACGCCCGCGTCTACGTGATGGACCAGATCAGCGACGTCACCCATGACGTGCTCGCCAACGTCGGTGACGACATGGGCGGCCTCGCGCGCCAGAAAGCGATCGAGAATGCGCAGAAGGCGATCGTCGCGGCCTGCGAATCGACAGCGGGTTATCGCTGCACCGTCTACAGCTTTTCCGGTGGCCTGCAGTACCGTCTGTTCCGGCAGATGGAGATCAAGGACGTGCGCCTGGTCTACGCGCCGCCGGCGAGCATCGGCAATTACGGCGGTGAAGTCGACAACTGGATGTGGCCGCGCCACACCGGCGATTTCAGCCTGATCCGCGCCTACGTGGGCAAGGATGGAAAACCGGCGGCGTTCTCGCCCGACAACGTGCCGTACCAGCCGAAACACTTTCTGCCGATGGCAAGTTCGCCGCTGCGTCCCGGCGATTTCGTCATGGTCGCCGGTTATCCGGGCAGCACCAATCGCTACGCGCTCGCCGATGAATTCGACAGCACGGCGGGCTGGGCGTATCCGACCGTCAGCCAGCATTTCAAGGACACCAGCGCGCTCGTGCATGCGGCCGGCAAGGACAATGCGGATATCGCGATCAAGTACGCGAGCACGGTCAAGGGCTGGGAAAACACGTTGAAGAATTACGACGGCCAACTCGCCGGTTTCGCGCGCATCCACGCCGCCGAAGGCAAGCGCGCCGAGGAAGACGCGACGCTGGCCTGGCTGCGTTCGCGCGGCGATGCTGGCAAGCCGGCGCTGGTCGCGCACGACAAGCTGGTCGACCTGCTGGCGCAGACGCGTGCGATGCGTGAGCGCGATCTCGTGCTTGGACAGTTCGCGAATATGGGCACGCTGGGTTCGGCGCGCGGCCTGTACCGTCTTTCGATCGAACGCGCCAAGCCGAACGCCGAGCGCGCGCCCGGCTATCAGGATCGCGACCTGCCACGCATCGAAGGCGGCCTGCGCGAACTACAGCAGCGCTACGAGCCAAGCATGGAAAGACAGTTGCTGGCGTACTGGCTGGGCGAGTATCTCAAGTTGTCGGCGGACAAACGCGTGCCGGCGGTCGAGCAATGGCTGGGCGGCAACGATTTGGCGGCGGTCGATCGCGCGCTGGACAAACTCTATGCTGGTTCGAAGATGGGCGATGTCGATCAACGCCTGGCCTGGCTCAAGGCCGACAAGGCCGCGTTCGAAGCGAGTGGCGATCCGATGATCCAGCTCGCGGTCGCGTTGACGCCGACGATGATGAAGCTTGAGGACGAAGGCAAGGCGCGCGCCGGTGAAAGTTCGCGCTATCGTCCGGTCTATCTCGCCGCCGTGCAGGACTACAAGCGCAGCAAGGGTCAGGGTGTTTATCCCGACGCCAACTCGACGCTGCGCATCACCTACGGCAACGTGATCGGCTACAGCCCGCGCGCCGGTGTCGACTACACGCCGTTCTCCACCGCCGAAGACATGGCAGCCAAGGCCACCGGCGCCGATCCATTCAATGCGCCGCAGGCCTTGCTCGATGCAGTGAAGGCGAAGAACTACGGCAAATATGCCGACGCCAAGCTCGGCACGCTGCCGGTGGATTTTCTGTCCAACCTCGACATCACCGGCGGCAATTCCGGCTCGCCGGTGATGAATGCCAAAGGTGAGTTGGTCGGTCTCGCCTTCGACATGAACTGGGAAAGCGTGAGCTCGAACTGGGTGTTCGACGCGAAGATGACCCGCATGATCTCGCTCGATGCGCGCTACATGACCTGGATCATGGATAAGGTCTATCCGGCACCGCGGTTGTTGCAGGAACTGCGCGTCAAGAACTAGTTCGCGATAGTCAGTCGTTTGCGGAAATGCCGGGGAAACCCGGCATTTCCGTGGCCGGCGCGTCTTCGTGGCGCCCGCGCTATGCTCGGGTCTCGATCCCCGCGCGAGGCCCTGCCCATGCGAGTTCTCTTCCACGGCGCCGCTGGTGAAGTCACCGGCTCCTGCCACGAAGTCGTCGTCGGCGCGCAGCGCATCCTGCTCGACTGCGGCATGATCCAGGGCAGCGACGCCGACGAGGCGCGCAACTGGAATGTGTTTGCGTTCGATGCCGCAGCCATCGATGCCGTGGTGCTGAGCCATGCGCATATCGACCATTGCGGCCGCCTGCCGCTACTGGTGCAGCGCGGCTTCCGTGGCCCGATCCATGCGCAGGCAGCGACCGCCGACCTGTTGCGCGTGATGCTGGAAGACGCGGCGTCGCTGGCGGAAATGGACGCCGAGCGCGACAACCGGCATCGCCGCGAAGGCCGCGACGACCACGTGCCCTTGTTCACCCGCAAGGACGTCGCGCAGGTGCTCAAACAGGTGCGCAAGCTGCCCTACGACGAGGCGACGAGCATCCTGCCCGGGATCAGCGTGATCCTGCGCGATGCTGGGCACATCCTCGGCTCGGCCAGCGTCGAGATCCGGGGCGAGGAGAACGGCGTCACGCGACGCCTGGTTTTTTCCGGCGACCTGGGGCCGAAAGGCACGCCGATCCTGCGCGATCCCGAGCCGGTCCCCGCCGCCGACCTGGTGTTGCTGGAATCGACTTACGGTGGACGCCTGCATCGCGACCGTGCCGAGACGATCGCCGAACTCGGCGACATCCTCGCGCAGGCCCGGCGCGATGGCGGCAACGTGTTGATCCCCGCGTTCGCGGTCGGGCGCAGCCAGGAATTGCTCTACCAGTTCGCGTTGCATTACGACGAATGGCAGCTCGGGCACTGGCAGATATTCCTCGACAGCCCGATGGCGGCGAAGGTGGTCGAGGTCTACGACCGCCACGAGGAATTGTTCGACGAGCAGGCACGCCGCGTCTGGCAGGGGCGGCCGCATCCGTTCCGGTTGCCCAACCTGCACTTCACCAGCGACGTGGCGCAGTCGCAGGCGATCAACCGCATCCACGGCGGCGCGATCATCATCGCCGGCTCGGGCATGTGCAACGGCGGCCGCATCCGGCACCACCTGCGCCATGGTCTGGGCAACAAACGTAACCACATCATCTTCGTTGGCTACCAGGCGAATGGAACGCTGGGGCGGCGCCTGGTCGATGGCGCCGAGCGCGTGCGCATCTTCGGGGAGGATGTCGCGGTGCGCGCGCGACGCCACACCGTCGGTGGCTTGTCGGCGCATACCGACCAGGCCGGCCTGCTGGCCTGGTACGGCGAGATCGGCGGGCGCCCGCCGGTGGTGCTGGTGCATGGCGAGGACGATGCGCGGGGAAAACTTGCCGTTGCCCTGCGCGCGCAGTTCGCTGCCGACGTCAGCCTGGCCACGCCGGAAATGCAGCGCGAGGTCTGATCGGCAGGCGAAAAAAAGCCGGGCTGGCCCGGCTTTTTCCCTGTGTCGTTTGCGCCCGGGTCAGGGCACGAAATGCGGATCGGTGATCTTGAGCTCGGTGACCGGGCCGTACTTCTTCGCGGTTTCGCGCAGCTTGCCGGCGTCACCAATGATCACGATGGCGAGGTCCGCGGTTTCCGGATACACGGCGATCGCCTTGGTGAATTGTTCCGGCGTCGCGGCCTTGATGCGGTCGGCGAAGCCGTCGACGTCCTTGCGATCGAGGCCATAGAAAGCGAGTTCGGCGATCTTGCCGGCGAGCGCAGGCGCGGTTTCCAGCGTCGGCGGGAACTGCCCCAGCACATAGTTTTTTGCCGATTCGCGCATGTCCGCTGCGATGCCGTCCTTGTGCAGGCGATCCAGCGTCGCGAGCGCGAGGTCGAGGGCTTTGCCAGTGTCTTCGGTGCGCGTGAACGAGGTGATCGCAGCGGCGCCGGGCGCATCGAAACGCGACAACGACGAACCCGCGCCATAGCTCAGGCCGGACTTGATGCGCAGCTCGGTGTTGATCATGGAAGTGAAGCGGCCACCAAACACCGTGTTGGCCAAGGTCTGCGCGGCAAGCTCGGGGTCGCGACGATCGACGCCGACGTTGCCGAGCCAGAAATAACTCTGGGTCGCGCCGGGCTTGTCGACCAGCAGCACGCGCCGGCCTTGCTCGGGTTTTTTCGCCGCCACGGTCGGCAAGGTGCCCTTGGCTTTCTCCCAGCCGCCGAACGCCGCGGTCAACGCTTTCTTCATGTCGGCGATGTGGAAATCGCCGACCACGGCGACGATCAGGCGATCGCCGCCGAGCTGGTTGCGATACGCGTGCAGATCGTCCAGCGTCACCGTCGCGAGGCTGGTTTCATCGCCGTCGCGGGGACGACCGTAAGGCGTGCCGCGAAAAAGCCAAGCATTGCCGTAGATACGCAGCAATTGCCGCGGATCGCTGTCCTTGGCAGCGGCGATCGACTGGATCGCGTGATCTTTCACTTTGGCGAATTCCGCGGGGGCCAGCGTCGGTCGCAGCAGGGCATCGGCGCTGAGGTCGATCATCAACTGCGCGTCGCGCGACATGAACTCGGCGTTGAGCTGCAACGATTCCACGTCGCTGGCGATGTCGAGACGGCCGCCGGCGCCGTCGACGGTTTCGGCAAAGGTTTTCGCGTCGCGCTTGCCGGCGCCTTTTTGCATCAGCGCGGCGAGCAACGCGGCGCTGCCTTCCTTGCCGTTGGCATCGGCCAGCGCGCCGCCACGCAGGCGCGCGTTGAGCGCGATCAGCGGCACGTCGTGTTTTTCCATCAGCAGCAATTGCGTGCCGTTGGCGAGCGTGACCTGCTCGTAAGCCGGCAAGGCGATGCCTTGTGCGTTGGCGAACAAGGGCAATGCGACCAGCGCGGCGGCGAAGACGAAACGGGAGAATGCGGTTTTCATGGGATCAATTCCTTCACTTGGCCGCGGATTGCGCGACGGTGCCAACGGTGCGGTTGTCGCGACGGAAAACCTTGGCGGCGATGCGCTGGATGTCGGCGGGGGTGACGCGGGCGTAGGCGGCCGGCGCGTCGAACAACTTGCGGTAGTCGCCGTTGAACATCTCGTAGTTGCCCATCGCCCGCGCCTTGCCGGAAATCGTCGCCATGCCGCGCCAGAAACCGGCGAGCTTCTGCGTGCGCGCGCGCTCGAGTTCGGCCGGCGTGACGCCGTCCTTGATGACGGAGGCGAGCGCGGCGTCGAGCGCTTTCTCGGTCTTGGCGAGATCGCCGCCGGGCGGCAGCACGACGAACAGGTAGGCGAGGCTGGGATCGAAGCCGCCGCTGAACTGGCTGTCGACGTCGACAGCCAGCTGCTGCTGTTCGACCAGATCCTGATGCAGTCGCGAGGAATCGCCGCCAGTGAGAATCGACATCAGCAATTCCATCGCCGGGGCATCGGCATCGCCGCCGCTCATCGCGTGGTGCGCGAACACCAGCAGCGGCGCCTGCGCCTCGCGACGCAGTTCGACACGGCGCTCGCCGTGCTGCTCGGGCTCTTTCGTGGTGACCGCAACCGGGGCCGGCTGCGCGGGAATCTTGCCCATGTTCTTTTCCGCGAGCGCGAAAACTTCCTTCGGATCGACATCGCCGACCACGAACATCACCGCGTTGTTGGGCGCGTAATAAGTCTTGTAATAAGCCTTGAGGTCATCGGCCTTCCAGCCCTCGATGTCGGACGGCCAGCCGACGGTCGGGATCTGGTAGGGATGGGCGACGAAGGCGGTGGCGTCGATCTGTTCGATCAGCGAACCCATGTTGTCGTTGTCCACCGACGAGCGCCGCTCCGAATACACCACACCACGTTCGCTCTCGACCACTTTCGGGTCGAAGCTGAGGTTGGCCATGCGGTCGCCTTCGAGATCGAAGATCACCGCCTGCGCGCTGCGCGGAAACCAGTCCGAATAAATGGTGAGGTCGTTGCTGGTGCTGGCGTTGTTGGCGCCGCCGTTGGCTTCCATCACGCGGTCGAATTCGCCGGGTTTGCGCGTGCTGGTGCCATTGAACATCATGTGTTCGAAGAAATGCGAGATGCCGGTGATGCCGGCGTGTTCGTTGCGGCTGCCGACCTTGTAGAAGTTGTACAGCGCGACATTGGGGATGTCGTGATCGGGCCAGACCACGATTTTCAGGCCGTTGCTCAAGGTTTTGACGACGACCTGGTCGGCGCCGGGAACACCAGGTGAGGCCGGCGCGGCGGCAAATGCCGGCAGCGCGAACGCGGCGCTGAGCAGCAGGGGCAGGATGGACTGGCGCATGGACAGACTCCGTGACAAGAAAGCAGTTTGAATGGCGTTGCTCACAGACCCGTGAGGTGGCCGCGGATACCGAGTGCCTGCACGCCGATGTTGAACATCGAGGCGTAGACGATGATTTTCTGCGCGACCACCTGCAGGCCGAGGCCGTGCGCGGTGGCGAGCGTGGGGCCGAAGAACAGCAGCAACACGTAGGCAGCGAGCACGATCAGGTAGAGCACGTTGCAGACGATGTAGCGGCGCGGCCAGTAGTTCTTGCCCTGCAGCTGCAGCAGGCAGGCGAGATAGCCGAGCAGCAATGCGAACGCGCCCTTGACGAACAGGTTGTGCAGGGCGAGCAGGTGATCCCAGGGCGTGGCCGCGATGCCGATGAAACACAGGCCGCTGAGCACGAGAAAGGTTTGCGAGAAATGTCCGGCGCGTCGCGCCTGGCGGCGGCGCGCGTAGATCGCTTTCCAGCTCGAGGAGAAATTCATCAGCGCCAGCCCGCTGCAGCCAAGCGCGAATACGAACAATGCCAGCGAAAAGAAATTGCTGCGTCCGGAGGGCGTATGCGTGGCGCCGAGGTCGCTGAAGAAATTGCCAAAGAACAGGTAGTGATCGCTGGTCCGGTCGAACACCGCGCCGCCCGGATAAAGCCACATCGCCAGCAAGGTCAGCGCGACGAACTGCACCGCGGCATAAATCATCAGCCGGCTGCTGGAGGTGATCTGCTTGCGTAGGGCTCCCGACATCGCATGACTTCCTGGCAGGGGGCGTTGCGTGGCAACCCGGGATTGGGCCGGGCCGGGCGCCCCGAGCGCACGTGCCAAAGGTCAGTGCCGGTGCGGCTGCGTGGAGCTTACCCTGCCGCCGCTGCGTGCATCATCCGCTGCGCCTCGGCATGGCCCAGGTAAGCGTGGATGGCCGAGCGCGCCAGGTACAGCAAGGGAATCAGCGCGAGCGCCGCGCCCATCTTGTAGAGGTAGTTGAGCGTGCCGACCGCGAAGAACAGATCCATCGACCAGTGCTGCGGGCCGAGCACGAAGGCGATGTAGAGCACGACGAAACTGTCGACCAGTTGCGAGATCGCGGTCGAGCCGGTCGCGCGCAACCAGACCCAGCGTTCGCCGGTGCTGCGGCGGATGCGATGGAATATCCAGACGTCGATCAGCTGGCCGATCAGGAAAGCGATCACCGAGCCCCAGATCGTCCACAGGCCTTGGCCGAACACGGCAGCGAATGCCGCCTGGTAGTCGGGCACGCCCTGATTCTGGGCGACGCCGACCCACCAGCTCGCCGGCGCGAGGTGGATCGCCGCGAACGCGAATCCGAAGCCGTACAGGATCAGGAACACCGCCAGCCAGCTGATGAAGCGCACGCCACGCTGGCCGTAATACTCGTTGATCGTGTCGGTCATGATGAACACGATCGGCCACAGCAGGGTGCCGGCGGTGAAGTTGAGCGAGCCGGTCTGCCCGAACAGGTTCCATTCGAACGGCTTGAGTCCGAGCGTGTCCTCGAGCGCGAAAATCTTGACGCCGATGAACTCGGCGAGGATCGCGTTGGCGACGAAGAACGCCGCCAGCACCACGAAAAGTTTTTGCGCGCGCGAGAAGACGATCATGCGTTGACGGGTGGCCGGTGGAAGGGAATGCGGTCGGGGCTGACGGCACCGCCGGAAATGATGAAGGTCATGGCCTGATCGACGGTCCAGTCGGTTGGCGTCAAGCGCTCCACCGGTACGACTTCCAGGTAGCCCGAGGTCGGGTTCGGCGTGGTCGGCACGTACACCGCGGCGAGTTCCTGGCCGGTGTTTTCGTCATGCAGGATGCGTGTGACGAAGCCGACGGATTTCATGTCCCTGTTCGGGAAATCGATCAGCACCACGCGCTGGGTGCCGTCCGGTTTGGTCTGCAGCATGTCGAGCAATTGCCGCGCGCTTCCGTAGACGGTCTTTGCCAGCGGCACGCGGGCGATCAGCGCCTCGGACCAGGACAGCAGTTTCTGCCCGACCGCACGCCGCGCCAGCGCGCCGACGACGACGATGAAGGCGATGGTGACGATCAGCGCGATCGCTGTTTGCACCCAGGCGGCGGTGAGCCAGTCGAGCATGCGCGGATCGGTGGCGACGATGCGCGCGACGAGCGGTGCGATCACCGGCCGACTGACATCGGAGAGCAGCCCGAACACGAACTTGAACACGATCCAGACCAGCCAGATCGGTAGCAACGTGAGCAGGCCGGTGAGGAAGAACGATTGGAGTTTGCGCATTGGCGGAGTGTAGCCTGCGCTGCGCGCAGGCGGCGACGGATGCCGGCGCTGGATTGGATTGCGTGCGCGCCGCGCGCGGTAAGCGCACGCGGCGAGCGATGTCGGGTACGTGCGCGCAGCGCGGGCTACGGTTTGGTGAGTTCGCTGGCGGGAATTTCGCGGACGAGGCGGAAGCCGACTTCGTCGTAAC